>CAYYII010000049.1:2722-6360 GCA_964471445.1 uncultured Gammaproteobacteria bacterium | reverse complement strand
GAGCTGCTGAGCACCCTCATTTCCGGCGAGCTCGACGTCGATCGCATGGATTATCTCATGCGCGACGCGCATTTCACGGGCGTCGCCTACGGCTTTTATGACAAAGATCACCTTATTCGGAACCTCGGCGTCACGCTCCTCAAAGGACGGCCGGTCTTGACGATCGACGCGACGGCTATGCGCGCCTTCGAGGATTTCTTGCTCGCGCGCTACCACATGTTCTTGCAGGTCTATCATCATAAGACGACCAATGGCTTCGATCATTTTTTGAAGCAGGCGTTCGGGCATCAGGAGGTTCGGATTCACGTGCCGGGCACCGTCGAAGGCTACTTACAGATGCGCGACAGCACGTTCCTCGAGGCCCTCTTCGAAGCGGCCAAGGATCCGAAGAACGTCTGGTCCCGGCGCTTCGCCGAGCGGAAACCGGCCAAGCGGCTCTTCACCGCGACCGGCGACCGTCCCGAGACGCGCGCCACCATGCGGCTTCTTCGCAAAAAACTGACGAAAGCCGGCGTGCCGCATTTCGCCATCAACTCGCATCAATACCTGTCCAAGCTCGACGCCTTCCGCAAGCTCCAGAAGCCCGGCAACGCGCGCATGTATGTGCGCGAGAAAACTCTGAATCGCAAGGTCTACACGCCGGTCGAGCACTACAGCATCCTCCTCAAGAAATACAACGAGGTCATCGATATCGTGAACCTCTACGTCCTGCCCGAGCACGAAAAGAAGGCCTACAAGGCCATCGGAGTCTGATGTTGGACAAGAATGGTTTTGCATGCTAGACTGACCCGTCAGTATGCATCCCGCAACGCTCGCCAAAGCGCTGGAAGGCCAGCCAAGCTATCGGGTCAAGCAAGCGGTGGAACTCGTCTTCCACGGCTTGATTTCCGATTGGGATGAAGCGAGCTCGCTGCCGAAAGATCTCCGTGCGAAGCTGAAAGCTGAAGTTCCGATCTCAAGCCTCGAGCGCGTGCAATCCTCCTCTTCTTCGAAAGGGGATACACAGAAGGAAGCGCTGCGCCTTTCTGACGGCCAACTGATCGAAACCGTGCTCATGCGCCACCAGGACGAGCGCGCGACGGTCTGCGTCTCGTCGCAGGCGGGCTGTCCGATGGCCTGCGCGTTCTGCGCTACGGGCACGCTCGGCTTGAAGCGCAACCTGACGGTCGAGGAGATCGTCGATCAAGTCCTGCACTTCGCGCGGCTTTTGAAAAAAGAAAACGAGACGGTCACGAACGTCGTCCTGATGGGCATGGGGGAGCCATTTCATAACTACGACAATGTGCTCGAAGCGCTCCGTGTCTTGAACAATCCGGAGGGGTTCGGTTTTGGCGCGCGGCGGATGTCGATCTCCACGTGCGGCATCGTGCCCGGCATCTTGCGCCTGGCCGACGAACCGATGCAGGTCAATCTGGCGATTTCCCTTCACGCGCCGAACGATGAGCTGCGCTCGAAGCTCATGCCCGTCAACCGCGCCTATCCGCTCGCGAAGCTTTTCGACGCGATCAAAACGTACGTCCAAAAAAGTGGCCGTAAGGTTATGTTCGAATACCTCTTGATCGACGGGGTGAACGATACGCCCGAAATCGCCGACGAGCTGGCCGATCTCCTGATCCGCGAAAACCCGGAAGGTAAGAGCCGCCCGACCGGCCTGTATCACGTTAATTTGATCAAATACCATACGACCGACGTCGCAGCCTCCGCCGCCGAACGCTTCGGCTTGCCGATCGATCCAACATCGGGGATGGGCACGTTTCCGTCCTCGCCGGTCGAACGCCGCAAAGCCTTCATGCGCGTCCTTGAAGAGCGCGGCATTTCCGTCACGCACCGCATCACTTTTGGCGAGGATATCGACGCCGCCTGCGGCCAGCTTGCGAACAAAGCCGCGGCTGCGTAACCTGGATACATCCGTTCATTCCAAGGAGGTTCCGATGGCAGCGAGACAGTCTCGGGGCCGGAAGGCTCCCAAGCGAAAGCACGACCGGTACCTGGTCCGCGGCAGCTGGATCACCGTGCGCTACTTCAAGGGATACGAGCTTCGGCACACGCAGCCCGACCTCGACATCTTTTTCTGGCAAGGCGACGGAAGCGTGTTCAGCCATATCGCCAAGCCTCGCACGCTGTACATCGACGCGGCCTATCGCGCCGAAGAGGCGTTTCTGGTGCGGATGTACGAAATCCAGACCATGCGCAAATGGACGACACGCGGCGACAACAAGCGCTGCCCACCGTACCAAACGCAGCGCAAGACGCTGAAGGAGATGCTCTGCCTGCCGGGTCCGGTGCCGGAATACATCGAGCGGAAGGAGCATGACGAAGATCGTCAGCTCGATATCTGCTACGTGCGCGGAGACATTGTCCGCCAGTATCTCGATCCGCATTTCGTGTTCGGCGGCCACGACCTGATCTATCCGGAGTACATCCCGAAGCGGACGGTCTGGGTCGACGTCGTGCAAGATGATCGCGAGAAGAAATACAGCCTGGCGCATGAGCTGCGCGAACGCGAGCTCATGGAGACGCGGGGTTGGACCTACAACCGCGCGCACGCGGCGGCCACGCGTTTCGAACTCGCGCTCCGGCTGGAAGAGTACGACGTGAAGCGTCCTCTGCGCCCGAAGCTTCGACCGTTGCCGGTCGTCGCGATCGTGCAAGAGACGGATGCGGGGTGCGGTCCGACGGCCCTTGAGGCGCTGCTCTCCCATGACAACATCAGGAGACCGGATGGTCAGGCGTGGACGGAAGCCGATCTGATCGCGCGAAGCGGCTGTGATCCCCATCTGGGCACCGACCATCTCCCGCTCGAGAGCGCCGTCCGTTCCATCGTCGGCGATGCGTTCACCGTCGGTGAGAATGGTACGATCGAAGACTTGCGTCGCCTGGTGCTCGAAGAGCGCCGGCCTGTCCTGGTCGGCTGGTGGAACGGCCCGCACCGCACGCCGGAAGAAGTTCGGGCCGATCCCGGGCTCGATGAAGGCCACTATGGCGTGGTGAAGCACATTACGACGCATGTTTGGCTGGCTGATTCCTGGATCGTTCATCGCGAAGGTCCGGGTGACCATAAAGTTCGCCTTAAGGAATTCATGGAGCGCTGGTACGACATGGATGGAACGCCTTCCGAAACCGATCCGGGCTATCGCCGGGTCAACGGCTGGTACCTCTATCTGCATGCCCCGAAAAAGGAACCGACCTGACCGGCCTCGAGAAGGCCGGTTTTTCTCTTGCCCGTTTTTAGGCTCTATGATACCTTTTGCGCACAAACGTATGCGGTCATCTACCTTCAAGGTTATCGGCGTCATGGGCCTCGGCATGGTCGGCGGAGCGCTTTTTCGGTATTTCGAAAAAAGTCGCGGATTGGTTCCGGGTGAGTCCCTGGTCGGATACGATCCGATGAAGGAGGGCTATCAAGATGCCGAACCGATGCAGAAAGCGGACATCGTCTTCATTGGTGTGCCGACGCCCTATCTGACCGGCGAGGACGGACGCATTGGCTTTGACGAATCGTTCGTGCGCGCAGCCATCGAGGCGCTCCATGATCCGAAAACCATCGTCATCAAGTCGACAGTCCTGCCTGGTACGACGGAACGCATGCAGAAGGACTATCCGCAGCACAAGTTCCTCTTCAACCCGGAATTCCTGAC
>CAYYII010000049.1:0-2622 GCA_964471445.1 uncultured Gammaproteobacteria bacterium | reverse complement strand
TCGATTACGACATCGTCAAGGAAGGCGCCGCCGCCGACAAGCGCATCGGCCGCACGCATTTGGAGGTCTTCCATAAAGGCTATCGCGGCTACGGCGGCAAATGCCTGCCGAAAGACACGCGCGCCCTCATCCAGCTCGGCGAGCAGCTCGGGGTCGAGATGGCACTTCTGAAACGCGTCGAAGAGCTGAACAACGCGCTCGTCGCAAGCAGGACAGAGCAGGGTATCGTGGAAAAGGCCGAGCCTGTTCCTGAAAAACAACCGGCCTAGCACAAAGGCCGACCGGACTTGAATCGGTCGGCCTTTTTTGTTAGCCTGAAGCGTTATGTGGCGGAACACCGGCAAACCCAAGGTGATGGTCGGCATGTCCGGCGGCGTGGATTCTTCCGTCGCCGCTGCGTTGCTGTTGGACCAGGGCTATGACGTCGTTGGCGCCTTCATGAAGAATTGGTCCGACACGAAGGATCCGAAAACGGGGGAGTGCGCCTGGAAGGAAGAGCGGCGCGACGCCATGCGCGTCGCGGCGGATCTCGGCATCCCGTTCGTCACGTTCGATTTCGAAAAAGAATATAACGAGGCCGTCGTCCAATATTTGTATCGCGAGTACGCGGCGGGCCGCACGCCGAACCCGGACGTGCTTTGCAACCGCGCGGTGAAATTCGATCTCTTCCTGAAAGCGGCCGTGGCCGATGGGGCGGATTTTATTGCGACTGGCCATTACGCGCGCGTCATGAGCAAAGACGAGGGCGCTCATGCGCTTTTGGCAGGACTCGATCGGGCCAAGGATCAGTCGTATTTCGTTTTTTCGCTGGGGCAGGAAGAGTTGAAGCGCGTGCTCTTTCCCGTCGGACATCTCGACAAGCGGGACGTGCGGGCCTATGCGCGCGACCGCGGCATCTGCACTGCCGAGAAAAAAGATTCGCAAGGCATCTGCTTCATCGGGCAGGTGGAGATCCGGGAATTTCTCAGGCGCGTCTTGCCCCCGAAACCGGGACCGATCGTCACGACGGAAGGTGTGGAAATCGGCCGTCATGAAGACGCGCAAGCCTTTACGCTCGGCCAGCGCCAAGGGATCGGCTTGTCGGGCGGACCCTATTTCGTCGTCGGTATCGACGTGGCGACGGGAACGATTACGGTCGCGCAAGGTCAAGATCATCCGGCGCTCTTCGCTCGACGCCTCACGGCCGGCGAATGGCATTGGGTTGCTGGCCGTGCGCCCGATCTTCCGTTCCGTTGCCAAGCCCGCATTCGCTATCGCCAACCGCTTCAAGCTTGCGAAGTTGTTGCCGGGAAAGATGGCACGATGGAAGTGCGTTTCGACGAGCCGCAACGGGCCGTCACTCCCGGGCAATTCGTCGTCCTCTATGACGGCGATGAGGTACGGGGAGGTGGCGTCATCCTACAAAAATAAAACGCTCTCATGCGCGGGGGGGGCTCATGATCAGAAATATCCGAGATCTTTGTGTCGCGCGCTTCGCATGCTACAATGGACGGGAAATTCCCCGTTGATGCGACACGTCTTCCGCTTCGCCCGCCGCAACAAATTCCTGATCGCCGCCACGGCGCTGCTCATGGCCGGCGCCGGTTGCATTGGGGCAGCCCATAAAGCCGGCAGCCAGCTGACCGAAGACGCCATGAAGCCGATCACCGTCCCGCTCGAAGCCTACCAAAGAGCCGTAGAAGCCGCATCGGCCACGCAGGCGACCGATCGGCAACGTTTTGAACAAAGCGGGCTTTAGGAAAAATAAAAGGAGCGCACCTTGCGGTACGCTCGCGTTGGTCGACTCTGAATGCGCTCTACTGTTGAGGGGCGCATTGCAGGTTGTTGATCGTGCAGAAGCCCGGATCGGTACAGGAGTCCGCCTTCGGAATGCAGCGGCTGGGCGCGCTGGCGCATGGCTTTTCGTTAGCCGAGCACCAGATGCTCTCCATCTGCATGTCGATCTCACAGCATGCGCCGACCATGCCCTCCGCGGGGCATCGTTCCACGTGACCGGGACAGATCAGGCTCGGCAGGGAACAGTCCGTGCCGACAGGGTTGCAGGTGGGGCTGCCGGTTGCGCAGTACACGGGCTGTTGCGGGTCGTTGGTACACATCCCGCTGCAGTCCTTGCTGCAGTTCTCGCCGGTCTCGTCGTCCCTGCAGACGCCGTCGCCGCAGGTGGCGGGTTCGTCGCCGCCGTCCGGTCCGGTCGTGCAACCGAGCGTCTGCGTGCAGTGCCCGTCGTCGCTCGAACAGCCGGCGAAGCCGGCTCCGAGGAGCATGAGAGCCGCGATCGTGCTGATGAAAGAGCGCATCTGTACCTCCTCCGTGTTCGAGTTCTTGACGTACGTCCCACGCGGGACTCGTCCTGTTTCGGGTATGCCCCAACCTACCATCGTTTTAGCACTTTTGTCAAGCGCTTCGAGCTCAAAAAGAAACCCCGTCATTCCAGGCGGAAGACGGGGGTTACTGGAGACAACCAACTGCATGGCAGAGCCCGTCGACGTTCACGGGTTGAACGTTCCCGGTGTCAGGCTTCGACTTCAAGATGCTCTTGTAGGGAGCATCCGCCGGCGTGTGTTCGATCTGCCCCGTGGCGTGACCGAGCTCATGCGCGACGACGGGTTGGAGGATCCATCC
>CAYYII010000048.1:0-6384 GCA_964471445.1 uncultured Gammaproteobacteria bacterium | reverse complement strand
CTTCAAGTCAGCGGCAAGGTGAAGGATCGCCTCACCGTCCCGGCTGATGCGGATGACAAAGAACTCGAACGTCTTGCGCTGGAAAACGAGAAAGTCAAAGCCGCGCTTGAAGGCAAGACGGTCAAGCAGGTGATCGTCGTGAAGAAACGACTCGTGAATATCGTGGCAGCCTAAAAAAGAGGAGCGCGGACCTTGACAGGTTCGCGTTTTCGCGTACGGTATCTGCAGCTCTTGCATGAGAGGAGGTCGAGAATGAAGACTGAGAACCCGCACCCGCTTCGCGCGCTTTTCGGAGAGTTTCCGGAAAAAGCGATCCTGACGCTTGAAGATTTGGGCCCCGGCCAGGCTTACACGGGCTGGTGGACGCCCTTGCACTTCGCACGATCAACCCAGGACCAGGCGCCTGTCGTCATCGTCCGTGCCGGACGCCTGCGGGCGTGCCATCCGGACGACAGAGAAGCGAAGAGTTCTCCGCTGGCGGTACTCGAAGAAGGGCGCATCTGGGTCGAACCGGAACAGAGCGCGACGTGCTGCACCTTCGCCGCATCTCCGCATGCGGTGGTGAGCGTCATCCCGCGACCAGCGTTCGACATGCTCTGTCGCACGTATCCCGCTGTCCAGGCGGAAGCGCGACGCCAGCTCGATGAACACGTCCTCGAGCTGCGCGATCGCTGGCATGAGAGATGTCTTACGCTTGAGGAGCGCCTTCTGCGTGAACTCGGACGCTGGGGCGTTCGGCAGCACGACGGTGGTATTCGCACCGAGCGTCTGACTCAAGAGATGCTGGCCGGCCTTCTCGGTGCCTGCCGCGAGAGCGTGAGCCGGTTGATGGCCATGCTCAAGAAGACTGGACGCTTGAAGCGCCTTGAAGGAGGGCGCTACGTCATTCCGACCCACACGTCCGCTTCGGCGTTTGCTTGAAGCGGTTTTTTATTGACATCGTCGCGCCGCTTGCGCTAGGACGGCAGCGCTATGCATTTTGAACAGTTCAAACAAGATTTGCCGAAGCGATCTCTGGCCTTCGAGGCATGCGTCGGCGGGCTTCTGGCGCTGCTGTGCTTCTACGGCGCGCGGCTTCCGCGTCCTCAAAAGAGAGAGGGAGTTTTTGATCATTGGCGCGCCGTTATCGTGCGGCGGGTCGACGCGGTCTTCGATCCGCCCGTATCGGCCTGGGTGGCTGGCTTGCTGCTCGGTGCGGACGACGGCTTCTCGCAAAAATGGAAAGACGCCTTTAAGCGCACGGGCACGAGCCATTTAACGGCGGTTTCCGGATACAATGTCGGGCTGGTCTTGGCTGTTGCGCAATCGTTCCTACTGCGTTTGGCTTTCAGCCGTCGCGTCCGGCTGTGCCTGTCCGGCGTGATGGTGGCCGCTTTCGTCTGTCTGACGGGCGCGCCGGGTTCGGTCTTGCGCGCGGCCGTCATGATCGCGGCTGTCGAAGCCGGGCGGCATCTCGGGCGTCCGGTGAAGCCGCTGCGCGCGCTTCTC
The DNA here is from genome assembly GCA_964471445.1 of uncultured Gammaproteobacteria bacterium. Classification (GTDB taxonomy): domain Bacteria; phylum Patescibacteriota; class Patescibacteriia; order SG8-24; family DYFX01; genus DYFX01. The sequence goes on along the minus strand of CAYYII010000048.1, from coordinate 4,896 downwards.
CTGGCCGCGCTCGTGATCGGCATCTGCTCGCCGAGGAGTTTGGTAGCTGATCGCGGTTTTCAGCTTTCGCTTTTGGCCGCGTTCGGGCTCGCGACAATCGCTCCCGCGTTTCAGGCATCGTTTCCGCGGCGATGGCCGGGCTCACTTGTCGAGTGGATCAGCCAGACGCTCGCGGCATCGATCGCGACCGCGCCGCTCATCGCTTGGATGTCAGGCGCCTATTCGCTGGTAAGTTTGCCTGCCAATGTCGCCGTCGCCGCCTTCACGCCGGCACTCATGGCCGGCGGCGCGCTGCTGCTTTTCGTCAGCCTGATCTCCGTGCCGCTGGCCTCCGCGCTCGCGCTCGTCGCACGCGGGCTCTTCATGGCGCCGCTCGTCATTCTCAAGATGATGGCATCATGGCGCATGGCCTCGATCTCCGGGTCCGCCGCCTGCGTCCTGCTCGTCGGGGCGGAAATCGTCGCAATCCTCATCCTGCTGCGTTGGCGTAAGAGCGCTTCATTCCGCTATGCTCTCTATGAATAAAAGTTTTTTGAAACGCCACCATCTTCTTCTCATCGTGCTCGCGATCGCGGCTGCATTTTCGATCGCGGGCATTCTCGAGCAGCGCCGGGCCGCTTCCTCTGCGGACGAGCAGCTTTGGTTTTTCGACGTCGGCCAAGGCGACTCGGCTCTCATTCGCGATCGCGACGGAAAGGATCTCTTGATCGACGGCGGACCGGATGCCAGCGTGCTCGAAGGCCTCTCCGACGCGCTGCCATTCTGGGACCGGACGATCGACGTGCTGCTTGTTACGCATCTCGATGCGGATCATTATGTCGGTTTCTTCGGCGTGCTGCAGAAATACAAGATCGGAGAGATCTGGTGGACCGGCGCCGCGCCGACGACCGAAACCGCGCGTCGCTTCGTCGCCCAGGTCGAAGCCCGCGGCATCCCTCAGCGTTTCGTGCACGCGGGAGATACATTCTCCTTTTCCGGCGGAAACGCCTTCCGCGTGCTGTGGCCGCGCGAAGACGCGCGCGGCCTGGTCATTCCCGCCGTCGCCTCGAACGCCAAGGGGGGAGGCACGAACGATTTCGGTATCGTCGGCAGTTTTTCTTGCGGACGGGAACGCGCGCTCTACACGGCTGACACGTCCGCGCAGGTTGAGGCGAAGCTTCTCGATGATCCCTCCGCACTCCGGGCGGAACTGCTGAAAGTCCCGCATCACGGTTCGGCCTACTCCTCATCGGAACATTTTCTTGACGCCGTGCAGCCGGAAGACGCGGTCATCTCGGTCGGGCTCGGCAATCGCTACGGCCATCCAACGCCGCGCGTTCTTTCCGCTTTGCTTGAACGGGGCGTGCGGGTGCGAAGGACGGATCGGGAAGGAACGATCCGCTACGCCTGCGCGAACGGCGTATTGACGGCACAATAAAGAGGATCCTTCCGTCTTGCCAGGATGGGGTCCTTCCGCTATGCTTCCGGCATTACTGAATCAAAATATGATCCAACGCAGCCTCGTCCTCCTCAAGCCCGATGCTCTCGACCGCGGCATCGTCGGTGAAATCATCACGCGCTTCGAGCGCGTCGGCGCCAAACTGGCCGGCCTGAAGCTTCTGGTTTCCGAAAAGGATACCGCCATGAAGCATTACACGGACGACCTCGCCCAGCGCCGCGGCGAGAAGGTCCGCCAGCTGATGGTCGAGATGCTGACCTCCGGCCCGATCGTCGCGATCGCGCTCGAAGGCATCGAGATCGTCGAAGTCGTTCGCAAGATGATCGGCGCGACCGAGCCGAAGAGCGCGGCGCCAGGCACGATCCGCGGCGACTACGCGCACGTTTCGTTCAAGTACGCGGACGAAAAGCAGATCGGCGTCTTCAACCTGATCCACGCGTCCGGCTCGCCAGAAGAGGCGGAAGTCGAGCTCGGGGTCTGGTTCCGTCCGGAAGAGCTCGTGTCCCACGATCCGTCGTATACTAACTTCACGATCAAGAAATAGGACCGAGAATCAGCCCGGCTTGAAGCGGTTTCCGTTTCGTGCTAGGGTACAGATGCTCCGCGCGAGAAGGATAAATTTTGGGACAAACTTTTGGCAGAGAAGCCGGGTTCTTCCGTCGCCGTGGCGATAGAAACGATGGCTTCCGCGGCACTATGCAGAGGAGGACGCTTCATGGGCATCTCGTAAGAGGCTCTCGTGACCCCGCCTTCCAACGCTCCCCGCCTTCGCGGGACATGCCCACTTGAATCTCTCGCCAAAATTTTCCCTTCTTCGCGGGGCTTTGCGTTTTCAAGAGAATACGTTAGGATCTCCTGGATCGAAAGATCAAGCGAAGCGCCAAGTGAGGAACAATCGACCGTGCGAGTGAGTATGGGCTTGGCCCATGCGAACGGAAGCCGGTCGGGTTGCGATGATCGGGCTGTAGCGCATCGGTAGCGCGCACCCTTGGGGTGGGTGAGGCGGTGGGTTCGATTCCCATCAGCCCGACCATGAAAAACGACCGTTCACCACGGCCGTTTTTCTTTTGAAGATCATTGACGGTGCGTGCGGTCGGTGCTACCTTCGCGCCATGCGTCCATTCCCAGGGATCGAAGACCTGCGATCAAGCGGCAATGTGCCGCGCCTTCATCCGAACGGCTTCATTCAGCTCGATTTGAAAGACGGGCGCCGTCTCCATGTCTGGCCTGAAGAGGCGATCCGTGTGCGTGAGCCGCGTACGCCGATTCATGATCATGTCTTCGACCTCAAGAGCGAAGTGTATCTCGGGGCGCGCATCAACAAGATGTACAAGCTGATCGAAGATCCGCATGGAGAGCACGAAGTGCACGGCATCCTTAGCTTCTCCGTCGCGCGCGAGACTTCGGGCTTCACCCGCCTGGACGAACGGCGGTATCGGCTCGTCCTTGTGGAAGAGGCGCGCATAGAAGCTCCCGGAATCTACGTCATCCCCGCATTTGAATTCCACGAGTCGGAGAATGTGGGATTGTCTGCCACGATCGTGACGATGACGGCGTCGGATGCTTCGCGACCCGCTCGTGTCGCCTGTCATACCGGCAGAGCGCCCACGGAGATCTTTAACCGCGATGGCGGCCCTGAAGAACGCGAACAGCTCTGGTCAATCATCGAACGGGCTTGCACCGCTCTCACCTAAGGGCGGCTTTTTCTTTTTCCTTGGCCGTTTTGCTATACTTCATCCATGACCGACTCCGCCGCAGATTTGACGCAACGCATCCGACAGCGCCCGCCTGCCCGGCTGTTGACGGATTGGTTTCCGCGCCTCGACATCCATGGCGGCATCGCGCTCGATTTAGGTTGCGGGTCCGGCGCCGAGGCCGAGTATCTTGCGAAGAACGGGATGATGGTCGACGCGATCGATAAGAGCGAAGCGGCCATCGCATACGCGACTGAGCGCTGCCGGGGACTAACGGTCGACGCGATTCAGGGCGACTTTCGCGAGTTCGACCTCCGTCCGAACTATTATGCGCTCGCCGTCGCTATCAGCGCGTTGCCGTTCGTGCCGAAGGAAGAATGCCGCGCTTTGATCGAACGCGTGAAAAATTCCCTGAAGCCTTCGGCCGCGATCATTATCGGCGTCTACGGCCTCGAGCATGCCTGGGCCGCGCGCGCGGACATGAGCTTCTGGCTGATAGATGAATTTAAAGCCTTATGGGACGGATGGGAAATCCTGACCATGAACGAATACAAAGGCCCATGGCCGCTCGTAAGCGGCGAGGAAATTTTCCAACACCGCATTCATCTCGTTGCGAAGAAGCCAGCGGCCTAATCTAAGAAAAAACCGTCGCGATTACGCGGCGGCTTTTTCTTTCTTCGGAGCCAGGGTCCGGATGCAGCGGGTGCAGACTTTCATCTTCACGCCGGCGATCGTCTTGGTCTGGAGGTTCACCAGACGGCGGGTCTTGCTCGCGATTTTGGAGTGGGAGCGGGTGTTCCCGGTCAGGGGACCGCGCTCGCAGGCGTCACAGCGGCGTGCCATAGCGATCGGGTTCTTTTTAGCGTGCCGGGACTGTATCACGAGGCGGGAAGATTGACAAGGGTCGTGAATTCTTATAAAGAACGGGCAGGAGGAACGTCATGCGCGCATACACACCGATCTTTCTGGTAGGGATCATCCTGTCTTCATTGGCTTGTGATACCAACTACCGCACCCCCTTGCCGCCGGAACGCATCGACCACGTCGAGAGCGTCTTCGTGCATGGTCCCAAGGAGTACTCGTTGCTGGTGCGCTTCGCGTCGATCGCCGCCTTGCAGACGAAGCACTTCGTACTTAGTGAGCCGCCTATGATCCTCGATGACGTCATGCCGGGCGATCCCATGTGGGCCGTCTATCGCAGAGTCGACGTCGTTCGCCGTTATCAGATCGATGTGCGAGAGCATCGTCTCGAACTCCACGTGCGCTCCATGCGCGATCTCAACAGCGCCGGGTGGAAGGTCGAGCGCAATCTCGACGCACCATGCAACGGCACGATGCCGACCGAGTAGCCCCTCAGGCTGCTCTTTTTCTTTTCTCTGTTGACAGCGGAAGGCCGCGTTTGTTAGGCCAAGGCCCAGGAGGATTCCATGAGAAAGATCGTTCTTTTGTATCTCGCACTCTCTGGTTGTGTTGCTACGACCCAGACCCGTATTCCGGATGTCCGTTCCGTCATCATGCAAGACGCGAACGCCTACATCCTGATGGTCGACGACGGCTCCGGCGCGCTCGTTCCGCGCAAGATGTTCGCGGAGGACGTGAAGATCATTCCGGATGTTTCGGCAGGATCGCCGATGTGGGTCGAGTACGTCGACGCGCCAGGAGAAACGCGCGGAGAAGGAGACCGTCTCATTCTTCATGTGCATGCCACAGACGAAATCACGCATTGACAAACTCCTTAAAAAGGTGTAGAGAACGTGCAGGAGG
>CAYYII010000047.1:0-6403 GCA_964471445.1 uncultured Gammaproteobacteria bacterium | reverse complement strand
AGGGTTGCTTCGTGGTAGAAAGTGGGGTATAATGGTTTGGTAGTGGTTAGAAGTGGGGAAAACACAAAACACGGCCATGTTTATTGGGGAGTACAGGCACTCGATCGACGAAAAAGGACGCCTCGCGATTCCCGTAAAGTTTCGCGGGGATCTTGAGTCTGGCGCGATTGTCACGCGCGGCCTCGACGGCTGCTTGTACGTCTATACGTCAGCCGAATGGCAGAAACTGGCCGACAAGCTCGGGGCGATGCCAATGAGCCAATCCAATTCCCGCGCGTTTGCCCGCCTGATGCTGGCCGGGGCCATGGATTGCGCAATCGACGGGCAGGGGAGGATCGTCCTGCCGGAATACCTGCGCGACTACGCGAAGGTCAAAAAGAACGTCGTGATCGCCGGCTTGTACAACCATCTCGAGCTCTGGGACGAGAAGGCCTGGAACGCCTACAAGCAAAAGACCGAAAAAGATTCCGGAGAGATCGCGGAGCAGCTCGGAGCGCTCGGCGTCTAATATGCCCGGCCATATCCCGGTTCTCCTGAACGAAGTCCTTTCGCACCTCGATTCGAAACCCAACGACAGCGTCATCGATGCGACGCTCGGCGGAGGCGGACACGCCTCGGCGCTCCTGGAGGCGATCGGCCCGACCGGCCGTCTCCTGGGGATCGAATGGGATGCGCGCACGTTGGAGGAGACTCGCAAGAAGCTCGAACGATACGGCTCCCGCGCCATGCTTGTCCGCGGAAGCTATCGGGACCTTGAGCGTTTTGCGGGGGCGTGCGCCTTCCCTGAAGTCTCCGGCATCCTGTTCGACCTTGGCTACTCTTCGTTTCAGATCGACGATCCCGACCGCGGCTTCTCGTTCCGTTTCGACGGGCCGCTCGATATGCGCTACGACGCCTCGGGTGACGTGACCGCGGCCGACATCGTCAACACCTGGCCGAAGGAAGAGTTGATACGCATCTTTCGTGACTACGGCGAAGAGCGCGCGTCCGGCCGCATGGTCGCCGCGATCCTCCAAGCCCGCGAGCACGCGTCCATTTCTACGACCTCCCAATTCGCCGCGATCGTCGCGTCGGCCGTGCCGGAGCGTACGCGCTGGGGAAAGCCCAAGATCCATCCCGCGACCCAAGCGTTCCAAGCGCTGCGCATCGCCACCAACGACGAGCTCGGCAACATCCAAACCGCGCTGCCACAGGCCGTTGGCCTGCTCAAGCCCGGCGGAAAGATCGCGGTCATCAGCTTTCATTCGCTGGAAGACCGCATCGTCAAGAACTTTTTTGAAGAATCCCCGGATCTCGAGATCGTCACGCCCAAGCCGGTCATGGCCGGCGCCGACGAACTCGAGGCCAACCCCCGCGCCCGCTCCGCCAAATTGCGGGTCGCCCAAAAACGCTGAACGTATGCCGCGCACTTTCCGCCATCACCGCGTCACCCGAGCGCCGAAAAAAACACGCGCTGGTTTTCGCATGAAACCCACGGCGCTCGCCCTGGGAGTATTGGTCCTGCTGTTCGGCGCGGGCTATCTTGTCGAAATCAACGTGGCGTCCTCGAAAGGCTATCAGATTCGCACCCTGGAGAATCAAATTTCCGCGCTCAAAGAAGAAGGGGAGCGCATCGAATTGAAAGTCGCCCAAGAACAGTCGGTACAAGCCGTCGAAACCAAGGTGCAGGACATGGGCATGGTGCCGACGCCGAAGGTTGAATACATGGCGGTGACGGCTCCGAGCGTCGCGCAACGCTGATTTGAAAAAAAAGAAAAGCCGGGGCCTTCACGGGCTCCGGTTTTGTTTCAGCTGGCGATGGATGCTCCAGCCTTGCGAGACGAACGAGGTGGCTCCAAGGCCGGTGGCCGCGAGAAAGATCAATAGTTCGGGCGGGACGCCGAGCGTGCGGAAGACGAGGCAGGCAATGACGCCGATCTCGAGGTAGACCTTGATCTTGCCGTACGAATTCGCGCCAGCCTTGATGTTCCATCGGAGCCGGACGAGCTCCCGGAAGACCGTGAGCGCGAGTGCGACGCCGATCGAGATCCAGATCAAAGTGTGCGGCAGCGTATGCCAGCCGAGCGGCAGGAGTGCGCCGTAGTATCGGAACTTGTCGAAGACGGGATCCATCTTCTTCCCGAGCTCGGTCGGACCGAGGCGGATCCATTCCGACCGAAGTGCGATCTGCAAGCGGCCGGCATCCGCGAGGCGCTGCTGATAGCGGGCCAGCGCGCCATCGAGCCAGTCGATCAGTGAGCAGAGCGTGAACAGGATCGATCCGAGGAGGACCGCATTCGCCCGGAAGGCGAAGATCATGGGGATGGTCAGAAGGCCGCCGCAGAGGGTCAGGATGTTCGGTGGGATGCGGGCGAACGGGCCGGCCTGTCGTAGCACGTCATCCGAGAACCGGGCAGCGTCTTCGAATTCCTCTCTCTCATGCCAGAGTCTATCGTCTTTGCTCAAGGTCATTCTCCAGCCGACAAGCGGCACTTCTGTATACCGCAAGAATGCGGTTTTGACAAGATTGTCGATTTGTGTTGTGTTGGACGCAGGAGGACGCCATGAAAGAGAATCGCGATACGTTCCTTGCCCGTTTGCACACGCTGCCTGGCAAAGCGAGATTTATCGACCGGGACGTCGCCAGGATGGAGTTGATGTACGACTTTGCGAAGCACGGTCATCGCGGGCAGGAGCGGATGGACGGCAGTCGGTACTTCGAGCATCCGCGCCACGTGACGCTGACCATCATCGATGAGTTGGGGATCTATGACCCCATCGTCATCATGATGGCGACGGGGCACGATCTGATCGAGGATAGCGCGCGTTATGCGTCGGCATTGAAGATCGAGATCATCGCCGGAGAAGAAGTCGCTCGCGGCATCCTGTTTCTCAGCAAGACGGATGAGCGCAAGCCGACGTTTCTTCGCGAGATTCGCATGCACGGCACGTGGCGCGAGATCTTGGTCAAGTGCTGCGACCGGCTCGACAACATGCGCGATCTTCCCGTCGGAGACGACAGTGAAAGCGTCGCCTTCCGGCGCAAGCAGACGATCGAAACCCGCGATCACTATCTGGCGCTGACCGAGTACTTGGTTGAGATCGCTCCGCCCGAACGGCGCGCGGTCTGCGTGAAGCTGGCCGCCGCGATTCATGCGCTCGTGCTGCATCACTCCGGGCTTCTCGGGATCGATCCCAAGCCGCAAGCGCTGCCTGACTGAACCTGCGCGGCATGCCCCACGACGCCTCGTGGGGTCTTTTTTTCTTAAAAAAAGCGCTGACACGAAGGTCAGCGTCGGGAGAATCGTTCTCGGTGTTGGAGGATCGTACGCATGTCGGCTGGGCAGCGCGGGCAGTGAGCGAACGGCATCATCGATCCGTCGTTCAGGATGAGTACGACCCGCGGACAAGCGTCGAAAGGATCGCTGAAACGCACCCGCTCGGCCAACACGGCTCGAGCCATCCATTCGCAGCAGACGGGTGCTTCATTGGAAGTTCGAGGTGCCAAGGTCCAGGGGATCGTTTCGTCGATCGCCACGGCATCGAACGGGCAGCGGTGGATGGCCATCCGGATGAAGCCGAGTACGATTTCATCAGGCGTCAGGCCCGCTCGCGGCTCCGCGCCCGTTTGGCAAACGACGAAGCGGCTCTTCTCGTTGCTGACGAAAACGCTGCCGATCGTTTTTCCGAATTCAGCGCAGTCGCAGAACTTGGCGGGCGGCTGCCTGAGCATCTGCAGGGCATACTCCGACAGGCCCAACCTCCGAAGCTGCGAGTCTGTTAAGGGCAAGGCGGGCGCGTCGTTCGCGGAAGCGCCATTGAAGGTGATGGCGACTCGCGGCGCTGCTTGTGGTAGAAGAAGCTCTTGGTCCGCAGCGATGCGTTTGAGCATCGGCTGCGCGGACGCGGTGGGTCGACGTGTCGGATCGGGGCGGGGGAGATCGACGCGTGGGGAACGGCGACGCGCCGGCGCGTCGCGGTGAAAGACGTACGCGGTTCCTTTTGCCGCTCCGGGAACGAGCCCGATAGGAGGTTCTGCGTTGAGATGGCGAGAGGCGGATCGTTGCCGACGAACGGCCATGTACAGCTCCTCGAAGGAATGGATATCGGCGCGCGACCTTGCTTCAGCCGACGCTCCAGGTTACCCTGAGAACACTCGCTTGTCAAACACTTCATGGTGGTCTCTGCCTTTTTTTACGGCATCCTTTTCGCGCTTGCGACGACGTTCGTGGTGCGTTTTTTTGCCTTGAAGGGCGGCGTCATCGACCGTCCTGACGGCGGACGCAAGATGCATGAAAAACCGACGCCTCTTTTGGGCGGCTTGGCCGTCTTCACGGCGTTCGCGCTGACCGTCTTCTGCCTGCACGAAAAGCTCCTCGGAGGCTTTCTGCTCGAAAAACATCTGATCGGCATCTTGGCGGGCAGCGCGATTTTGGTCGCGGGCGGTATTCTCGATGATCGTTACCGCCTCAAGCCGTCCCTGCAGCTCGCATTTCCGGCGCTGGCATCGCTGACCGTCATTCTTTCCGGCATCGGGGCCGACTTCATCACCAACCCCTTCGGCGGCATCTTTCGCCTGGATCTTTGGAACATCACGCTTTTTCAGCATAGCGGCGTGCCGTATCAGCTGACGCTGCCGGCCGATCTCTTCACGTTCGCTTGGCTCATGGGCATGACGTACACGACGAAGCTGCTCGACGGTCTCGACGGGTTAGTCTCCGGATTGGGTGTGATCGGCTTCGCGGTCATCGCGCTCCTCAGCCTGACGCCGGACGTTGCCCAGCCCGAGCTCGCCCTTTTGGCGATGGCGGCTGCGGGAGCCTTGGCCGGATTTCTCTTTTTCAATGCGCGGCCCGCCTCGATCTTTCTCGGCGAGGGAGGCTCGACGCTCGTCGGTTTCCTTCTTGGCACGTTCGCCGTCCTGTCGGGCGCCAAGATCGGCATCACACTCCTCGTGCTGGCCGTGCCGATCATGGATGTCGCATGGACGATCGCGCGGCGCATTCTCGGCGGCAAGCCGATCGCGCAGGGGGATATTGAACATCTGCATTTTCGCTTGGTTCGGGGCGGCCTCACGCCGGATCAGACCGTCGCGTTTTTCTGGCTGTTCGCCGCGGCCTTCGGCGGCGTCGGCCTGTTCATTCAAGGGCGCCAGAAATTGCTCGCGCTCGGGATTCTTGCGATACTGTTCGTGCTGATCGCTTTTATCCTTCGACGCCGCGCCCATGCCAGACGTTCCGGTTCCTCCTAAAAAACGCGTACCCGTCGCGCTCATTGCTGCGCTGATTTTCGCGGTGGCGATCGGCCTTCGGATACGCGACGCTTGGACGGCGCATCGGCCCGTCTTGGCAGAATTGACGTTGAAAGGACGCGTCTTCACCGTCGAGGTGGCCGATACCGACAAGAAAAAGGAAAAAGGCTTGGGTGAGCGCGATGCTCTGCCGCCCGACCGTGGCATGTATTTTCCCTTTTCTTCGGGCCAGCACTGGGTCTTCTGGATGAAGGGCATGCGCTTCCCGATCGACATCCTTTGGATCCGGGACGGAAAGATCGTCGACATCGACGCGAGTGTGCCGGTGGCTCAGGGCGAAAAGCTTGAAACATACAGCCCGGTCGAACCCGCAGATGCGGTGCTTGAGTTGAACGCGGGCATGGCGCAAGAGATCGGCCTCCGGGCCGGAGACGAGCTGCTGCTCAAAGCGCTGCCATGAAGAACGAGCGCACGCTGAAAGGTATCGCCTGCGCCGTCGTCGGCTTTTTTCTTTTTTCCGTCGGAGACGTCATCGCCAAGCATCTGCGATCGTGGGGCTACGGCCCGTTTCAAATTTCTTTTTCGTACGCCGTGGTCGCCGTTCTGGTCTTGCTGGCGTTTTCCGGCCTGTGCGGAGGGCTCACGCCGACCTTGAAGACGACGAAGAAAAAATGGCACGCGCTGCGTGCGCTCCTGGCAGCGCCGACGCAAGCCCTCGTGTTTTACGCTCTTTCCAAAATGCCGTTGAGCAACGCCTATGCGGTCATTTTTTTGGCGCCATTTCTAACCGCCGTGCTGGCCGTCCCTTTGTTGAAAGAACGTGTGACGAAAGCGCATTGGCTGGTCATTCTCGTTGGGTTCGTCGGCGTCCTGATCGCCATGCGCCCCGATCTCTACGGTTTCAGCGCGCCTGTCCTTGCCGTTTTGATCGTCGCGTTCTGCACGGCGGGCCGCAACGTGATCGTCGGAAAGATGGGATCGCAAGAGACGCCGTTGTCTCTTGCGTTGTATCCCTCCGTCGGGGTTCTTTTTGCCATGCTGATCCCGGCCTGGAGGACCTCCGCGCCCCTGACGCCGCTTGTGACACTCTTGCTCGCGATCGGCGGCGCGACATTCGGTGCAGGCCTGCTGCTCACCTCGTTATCTTTCCGCTATGCACCGATCGCGGTCGCC
>CAYYII010000046.1:0-6690 GCA_964471445.1 uncultured Gammaproteobacteria bacterium | reverse complement strand
GCATCACCAAGCTCGGCAAGATCAAGTACCGCGGCATGGACCGCTACGTCGAGAATCTCCGTAAGATGTTCGTGGCGATGGCCTCCGATATCCGCGTGATCCTGATCAAGTTCGCCGACCGCCTGCATAACCTCTCGACACTCGATGCGCTGCCGCCCCGGAAACGCCTGCGGATCGCGCTCGAGTCGCTCGAGATTTACGCGCCCATCGCCAACCGCCTGGGGGTCGGTTTCATTCAAGGCAAGCTCGAGGATTCTTCCTTCAAGTATGTGAACCCGAAGGAATACGCCTGGGTTTCGGGTCTGGTCAAGGACCGCTACCGGGCCAAAGAGCGTTACCTCAAGAAAGCCGGGCAGAAGATCGTCGACGAGCTCAGAAAAAACAAGATTGAAATCCTGGACATCCACGGGCGCACCAAGCATCTCTACAGCCTCTTCAAGAAGCTGCAGAAATACGATCGCAATCTCGACAAGATCTACGACACGGTCGCGCTGCGCGTGATCGTGCCGACCGTCGCCGACTGCTACGCAACGCTCGGCATCATCCATCAGATGTGGAAGCCGCTCAAAGGCCGCATCAAGGATTACATCGCCCAACCAAAGCCGAACGGCTATCAATCCTTGCATACGACGGTCTTCTGCGATGGTGGAGAAATCGTCGAGATCCAGATCCGCACCGAGCAGATGCATCAGGAATCGGAGTACGGCATCGCCGCGCACTGGCAATACTCCGAAGCCGGCAAGGAATCGACGGCCGCCGCCAAGGTGCAGATCGCCTGGGTCAAGGACCTGATCAAGCTGCAACAGGAAACGCTCAACGATTCCAACAAGCTGATGGAGTCGTTCGAGAACCTGAAGATCGACGTCTTCCAGAAGAGGATTTTTGTCTTCACGCCGAAAGGCGACGTCATCGACCTGCCGGAAGACGCGACGCCCGTCGACTTCGCCTACGCGATCCATTCGGATATCGGCGACAAGTGCACGGCCGCGCGGATTAACAACGAAATCGCGGCGCTCGAAGCCCGGCTCTATTCCGGCGACATGTGCGAGATCGTCGTCGACAAGAATCGGAAGGGTCCGAATCCGGACTGGCTGAAGTTTGTGAAGACGAACCACGCCAAGGAGCGGATCAAGTCGTACGCCAAGAAAAAGCGCCTGCATTGAGCAGGCGCTTTTCGTTCAAGCCCTCAGCCGGTTGATCAGGCCTTTGAACTCCTCGTCCGAATAGAACTCGATGGTGATGCGCCCGTTCGGGCCTTTTTTCTGGACGGCAACCTTCGTGCCGAGCACGCGGCGGAGTTCCTCTTCGACCGCCAGGAGATTCGCGTCGCGCAGCGAGCTTTTCGGCGCAGACGCGCCGCTTTTGCGCTCGCGGGAAAGCGCTTCGGCTTCGCGCACATTGAACGCGCCTTCGAGCATGCGGTCGAACATGGCTTTGCGCTCCTTCACGTCGTCCATGCCGCAGAGAACGCGCGCCATGCTCATCGAGATGCGCCCATCGGCCAAGGCCATCTGCATCTCGGCCGGCAGGTTCAAGAGGCGCAGGGTGTTCGCCACGACGGAACGGCTCTTGCCGACGCGCTGAGCGACCAGCTCCTGCGTCAAATGGAATTCTTCCATCAACTTCGCGTAGGCATGGGCTTCTTCGATCGCCGAAAGGTCCGCACGCTGGATGTTTTCGATGAGGGCTAATTCCAGTTTTTCCTGCTCGGTGGCCGTGCGCACGATGACCGGAACTTTTTTGAGGCCCGCCTCGCGGGCGGAACGCAGGCGGCGCTCGCCGGCGATCAGCTCGAACATCCCGTTCGCCTTTTCGGTGACGACGAGTGGCTGCATGATGCCGAACTCCTTTACGGAAGCGATCAGCTCTTCCAATTCTTCCGGATGGAACTCGCGGCGGGGCTGGAACGGGTTCGGCACGATATCGGAAACGGAGACGTGCAAAATCCGGTCGCCGACGGGAACGACTTCGACGGCAGCCTTCGGCAATTCTTGCGGAGAAGCGCTCGGCGTCGCTTTCGGCACGGCGGCAACGGGCGCAGCCTCAGCCTCGGCCGGCTTGCTCGGAATTAACGAAGAAAGACCCCTTCCCAATCCTCCCTTCATAATGCAGGTGCTTCCACGCCTTCGACGGCGGCGATGATTTCTTCAGCCAGGCGCTCGTAAGCCTTGGCGCCTTTCGAGCCCGGATCGTAATCGGCGATGACTTTTCCGTACGACGGCGCTTCCGCCAGGCGGACGTTGCGCGGCACGGCTGAACGGAAGATCTTATTGGGGAAAAACTTGTAGAGCTCGGCCATGACTTCATTCGAAAGCTTGTTGCGGCTGTCGAACATCGTGATGACGGCGCCGAGGACGCCGAGATCAGGCTTCACATGCTGCTTGACGAGGTCGATCGTCTGCATGAGTGCACCCAAGCCTTCGAGCGCGAAATATTCCGCCTGCACGGGAATCAGGACCTGATCGGCGGCGATGAGGCCGTTGATAGTGAGGAGTCCGAGCGACGGCGGCGAGTCGATGATGATGAAGTCGTAGTCGTGACGCACGCTGGTCAAGGCGTCCGCGAGCTTGAACTCGCGGCGTTCGGCGTTCACAAGCTCGACGCCCGCGCCCGCCAGGTTTGGCGTGGCCGGAGCGACGCGATACCCTTCGACTGGCGTCGGCAAGATGATGTCCCGGAAATCCACGCCGCCGATGATCGCTTCATAGACGCCCTTTTCGAGCGTGCGGTGATCGTGTCCGAGGTTCGACGTTGCGTTGCACTGCGGATCGAGGTCGACCAACAGCACGAACTTGCCCTGGCGTGCGAGATACGCGCCGAGGTTGACCGCCGTGGTGGTCTTACCGACTCCCCCTTTCTGATTGACGACCGAAAGAATGAGGGCCATACGTCTCCAGTTTATAGGACCCTCACCTGCACGGCAAGGCTCGATTGACAAGGGGTTTCGCCGGGCATACCATAAGGCTTGCAACCGCGCGCCGCAGAAAGCGGCTTCACCGCCAAGCGGCAAGCCACGGTGGCGAAATGGCAGACGCAGGGGACTCAAAATCCCCCGAGGGAAACCTCATGAGGGTTCAAGTCCCTCCCGTGGCACCACGTAAAAACACCGGCTCGACCGGTGTTTTTACGTGCCATGCGACCGTCACCTCAGCCGATAACGGCGATCTTGACGAGCACGATCGCGGCCAGGACCTGGTAGGCGACGCCCCATTTGAAGGGAATGTCTTTGCCATGGCGGAACTTGCCGATCCAAGCGTGATGGTTCTTGTGATGAAAAGCGGTGAATCGACGGAAAAACGGCTGGACCTTTGTCAGTTCGTAGACGCCGACCAGGAGGTCGGGCAGGACGCTGCCGATCAAACCCCATTTCATGGCGCTGTGCATGTGGACGGGCGCGTTCGAGAGGATGAGCAGCGTCACGTACATGGCGACGATCGCGTCGATCGTGACGTAAGCGATCGCGCGGCGGACTTTTTCTCCGGACTTGTAGCCGTCAAGCATGTGCTCGTCGCCGTGCGGAATGCGGTCGACGAGAAAATGCGAGAGAAATCCGAGACCGAACGCCAGGTACGGATTCGGCACGGCGGCTCCGACCAGCGCGCCAAGAGCGGCGTGAGTGGTGACAAACATATTTATTCAATCATAGCATCCGGACCGGTCTTTGACAAGATAAAAGACTTGGGATGAGATGGGTGCAGGCCTCGGTTTGCTCTACGTTGAGAGCAGTCTTCCAGGCCGTGGGAGGGCCATCATGCGCAAGACGACCGTTTTCGTGCTTCTGATCGGCGGTGTTCTTGGAATGCTCTGCGGGGCGTGCGGGCCTGGAGCCCGCGAGGATGAAACGGATGGAGGCAGCCCGTGCGGAATGGAAACCTACTGCGGAACCGATCCGCAAGGCGTTCCCATCTGCGCCGACCTGCAGAAGGATCCCATGAACTGCGGATCCTGCAACACGGACTGTCGCGCGCCCGAAGCGAACGCCTGCGTCGACGGTCTCTGCGCCTGCGCGGATCCGAACCAGGCGAACGTGTCCGACATTTGCGATGATCCGAGCGTCTGCGCGACGCAAACCGGCCAGTGCATCGTGCCTGACCTCATGGGCGATGCATGCGATCCGGTCGACAGCGTGCCGTGCCCGGACGGACAGAGGCTCTGCCTCGATCGTCACTGCACCTTGCCGGATTGCGATCATCCGGAAATCTGCGATGGGCGTGACAACGATTGCGACGGACACACCGACGCGCTCGGTCCCCATCCCGGGCAAGCTATCCCGTTGCAACGCGAGTGCTACACCGGGGATCCTTCCTGGAACGGAGTTGGGCTCTGCCATCAGGGCGAGCAAATCTGCCAGAGCGGCGCTTGGAACCCGTGCGCCGGCGAAGTATTGCCGGTGATCGAGGAAGGAGCGCTGGCCTGTGACGAACTCGACAACGACTGCAATGGTTGCATCGACGACCGCATCGACGCAGATGGCGCGCAGGAATGCGGGCCAATCGAAGCGAAGAAGTTCGACGTCATCTTCATCATCGATCTGTCTGGTTCGATGGGAAGCGTGCTTCCGGCCGTTGTCGTCGCCGCCCAAAGCTGGGCGATGCACATCGGGACGAATCCGAATGTGCGCCTCGCACTGGTCAATCCCACGGACGTGGACGATGGCGAAAATCACGGCGTCCGCGTTACCCTGCCGCTCTCCAACATGGCCGCGTTCAACGCCGTCATGGCCAACGTGACGATCAGCAACAGCAGCTTCGAACCGATGCACTACGCAACGCAGATGGTGCTGGACGGCTCCTTCGACGCTCAGCTCCATGCCGATCCCGCCGCAAGACGCATCGTGATCGCAGTTCATGACGAGCGAACGGGCATGGAAAACGCCGTCGCGGGCTACGACGAAGCGAGCGTCTGTGCATGGGTCGCGCCGCATACGAGCGCACTCCTGGCGATCATCGCTCCGCCGTTCCGGTATGAAGAGTGGGACGCCTGCACGTCGAGCGAGGACATGCCGCCGACGGCCATCCCCCTCTCGGGCGACGCAGGCACGATGCTCGCGCATCTGCGACAGATCCTCGATGAAGTGCCTCTGTGCCAATGACCATCCGCTCCTCCGGGGGCGGTTTTTTACGCTAACAAAAAATCCCCGTCCCGAAGGATGAGGATTTTTTGGTAGCGGGAGAGGGGGTCGAACCCTCGACCTTGGGCTTATGAGTCCCACGCTCTAACCAACTGAGCTACCCCGCCAGGGCATCGCTTGGAGCGAGATCGAACACGGAAAATGCTAGCAAAAACCGTCGAGGTTGGCAAGCTTGACCGACCTTCCATAAATTGATAGGAAGATATTGGATCATTCCATACCAACCTGCAGAAAGGAAGAGGCCCATGCCCCGCAAAACGCCCAAGACCCGCCAGCCAACCGCAGGCCGCGTCGCTCGCGTGAAGCGGGCGCAGGAGAAAACGGGTCCGCTGAAGACCAAGACGCCAAACGAAAAAAAGCCGACCCATCGGCTTGCGGGTGCCAACGATCCCCTCAGCCAGTACTTCAGGGACCTTGGACGCGCTCCGGGGCTGCTCATGCCCGAAGAAGAGCTGCACGCGGGCAAAGAGGTTCGAGAAGCGACGACAGCCGCCGCCAAGGCGCTGTGCACGAAACTTCGAGAAGACGCTCGGCTGCTCGCCGGCATTTCTCGTCCATGCGTCGTGGAGGCGGAACTCGAAGGGCTCCGCCAAGCAGCTTCACGGCGCCAGCGGCGTTTCAATCCTCTCGGTCTCGAGGGCAGGGCCTTGGACGGCCACATCCGCGAAATCGCGGGGACGAACCAGGCGCTCGATCTCATCAAGACGTACGGGCCGCCCGGCAGCGGCGCCGTGATCGACGCGTTTATCGAGGCGAATCTCCGGCTGGTCGTGAACGTCGCCCGGAGATTCCATCGGGAAGGCGGCCACCTGCAGCTCAACGACCTGATCCAGGAAGGCAACCTGGGCCTGATCCTCGGCGCGTTGCGCTACGACTACACGCGCGGACTGCGCTTCTCTACCTACGCGAGTTGGTGGATCCGGCACGCGATCAGCCGCGCGCTTTTCGACAAGGCGCGCGAAATCCGGATTCCGGTTCACCTGCAAGAGATGATTCAAACCGCGGAAAAAGCGGGTAGAGAGCTGACCGCGACGCTGGGGCGCAAAGCGACGATCGAAGAGATCGCGCGTAAAATCCTGCGAGACGGCAGAGGATTGCAGCGTCTCGGCAAGAGCGAGGAGGCTCCGAGCAGGAAGGAAGCCGAGCTGATCAAGAAGCTCTATAAATGCGAGGTGTACATGCTCGCAGCCGTCTCCTTCAACGCGCCGACGAATCGTGATCCCGACAGCCAGGAACTTGGGGAAACGATCCTCGTCGAAGAAGAGGAGGCGCCGCCGTGGAAAGCCGTCGATGGTCCACTCTTGCGGAACGCCATGCGGAACCTGTCGCCCATCGAACAGGACGTGCTCCGCCAACGCTTTGGCTTCGGCGATGACGAGGAGCGAACGTTCAAGCAGGTCGCTGAAAAGTATGGGTTGAGCCGCGAACGGATCCGCCAGGTCCAGAATGCGGCGCTCGACAAGATCAAGAAACAGCTCGAAAGGCACGTACGCGCCGCCACCTGAAGCATCGGGGGCGGTTTTTTCTTTTTTCGCAACAAAAACACCCCACTTGCATGG
>CAYYII010000045.1:0-6712 GCA_964471445.1 uncultured Gammaproteobacteria bacterium | reverse complement strand
CGGGCGACGTCGGCGCCGATGCGGCCTAGGCCGAGGATGCCGATCGTCTTGCCGGAGAGCTCCGTGCCAAGCAGGAGTTCCGGCTCCCAGCCCTTGTACTTGCCGGCGCGGGTGAAGCGGTCGGATTCGACGATGCGCTTGGCGACGGCCATCATGAGCGCGATCGCATGTTCGGCGACGGCAATATTCACGACGCCTGGCGTATTGGCGGCCAGGACGCCGCGCTTCTTGAACGCGGCGAGATCGAAGTTATCGTAGCCGACGGCGTAATTCGCGACGATCTTGAGCTGCGGGCCGGCGGCCTTGAAGAAGGCGTCGTCGATCTTGTCTGTCAGGAGCGAGAGGACGGCGTCGCAGCCTTGGACGGCTTTAAGCAGCGCCTTGCGGGGCATGACCGTGCTCTTGGCATGCATCTTCACGTTGTGGCCGGCAGCCTTGAGCAGGTCGAGGCCGGATTTTGGAATCTTTCGGGTGACGAGAATGGTGTTCATGGGAAGTTTACGCTTTACCGGCAGAGCCGAAGAGTTCCATCTTATGCCTCACGACTTCCGTCATGAGTGTCTTGGCGGGTCCAACAATCTTGCGCGGATCGATCACGGTCTTGTCGCTGAAGAGTGTTTCGCGCACGGCAGCGGTGAAGGCGATGCGCAGGTCGGAATCGACGTTGATCTTGTTGATGCCGCGCTTGACGGCTTCGGCAATCGCCTCGTCTGAAACTCCGTGCGCGCCTTCGAGCCGAGCGCAGTCCCCGAGGATCGAGCAGTGTGTCTTGGTGCGTTCGACGAGCTCAGGCGAGATGCCGGAGGCGCCATGGAGCACGAGCGGCATCTTGGTCAGCGTCTTGATCGCGGAAATACGATCAAAATCGAGCTTCGTTTCGCCCTTGAATTTGAAGGCGCCGTGCAAGGTGCCGACCGCGATCGCGAGCGCATCGCACCTCGTGGCTTGGGCGAAGGCCAGGGCTTTATCCGGGTGCGTCAGATGCGCATCCTTCTCTTCCACGGAGACGAAGTCCTCGATGCCGGCGATCGCGCCGAGTTCGGCTTCGACCGACACGCCCTTCCATTTCGCCCAACCGACGACTTTCTTGGTGTTGGCGATGTTGTCCGCTTCCGGCAGGGCGGAGCCGTCATACATGACGGAGGTATACCCATGCTCGATCGCTTTTTTCACCAAGGCGAGATCCTTGCCGTGGTCGAGATGGAACACGACCGGCACGCGCGCTTTGGCGGCCACGTCGACCATCGCCTTCAGATAGTCCATGCCCGCGTAGCCGATCGCGCCTTCGCTTGTCTGGACGATGACGGGGGAGCGCATCTCTACGGCCGCCGTCATGACGGCCTGCAGCATCTCGAGATTGTTGATGTTGAACGCGCCGACGGCGTACGTGCCGGCGTCGGCTTTGGCCAGGACCTTTTTGAGCGTCGTCAGCATATCAGAGCAGCTGGGCTTGGATCTTTCCGTATTTCTTAAGCCATGAGGCCATCTGCCCCTTTGTGAGGAGGCCTGCTTCCGGACCGACCTTGGTGATGACGGATCCCGAGTTCATTGTGCCCCAACGAAGCGCTTCCGGGATGTCTTTACCGTAATTCAGCGCTGCGATGAAACCTGTGGCGAACGAGTCGCCCGCGCCCGTGCGCTCAACGACTTGCGTATCGGTGATGCCGCATTTCCAGTAAGAGGCGCCGTCATGTACATACGAGCCCTTCTGGCCGTCGGTAATCACGACGATCCTGGGCCCGATATTCTTCGTAGCGGTCAGAAGCTCTTTCATGTCCGCGATCGGGCCAACCAGGCGCTGCGCTTCTTCTTTGTTTACGAATAAGACCTCGGTTTTCTGGAGAAGAGGCTTGAGTTTTGCCAAACCAGCTTTGAGCTGAAACGTCCCAGGATTGAAAGCGAGCTTCGTTGGGTGCTTGGAAAGCCAGGCTAGGAGCTCGTCGTGCAGCTTTCCATGGTTCGGGCTGAGAGAGGACAAATACACCCATTTCGTCTCCTTGAATTTCGGCAGGCGATAGGGCCGCTGGGCATGATAGACGAGAATCGTGCGCTCACCCTGGTACATCAGGATGAAATGCGTGTTCGTTTCGCCGCCTTTCTGCAGCACGATGTAGTCCGGCGCGACGCCTTCCTTGGCGAGCATGGCGCGGATGTCCCGGCCGGTTACGTCATCGCCAAGTACTGTGTAGAATGCGGCTTTCATGCCGAGCCGCGACGAACCTACGGCGTTGTTCGCGGAGTTTCCGCCGATGATCTTCTGGGATTTGCCGACCGCGACCTTGTCCGCGAACGACATCGAGAGCATGCAGTGCTCCTTGTTGATGTCGCAGGCGACCTGCGCTTCTTGAATCGGAATGAACGTATCAAGGACGGCGTCGCCGATTGAAATGATGTCGAATACGGGCTTTTTCTGAAGGTTCGGCATAAGAGAAAGCTAGGGATTTCGCCAAAAGTATAGCACAAACAGGCTTGTTCTCCGCACGGGCGCGTCCTTGACGTTTTGGTAACCTTGGCATATCTTTGTGCCATCCATGATGGTACCTGCTTTAGGCGCCTCCGCTTCTGGAGGTGTAGGAAGTAGTTCCATGCAAGAGGAGAAGATCATGGGAAGCAAGGCAAGCGAGTTCGTGAGCGCTGCAGGCACGGTGTTCGAAATCGTTCAAGCGCTCGCGGGAACCGTGCGAGATTTAGGTGGTACGGACAGCAATCTTCGCAAGGTGCTCTTCAACCTCCCTCTGCGTCGCCGGATGGCCCGACTGCTCTTCGCGCCAGTGATGGTCCAGCCCGGCTCTACATACACGCTCACGATGGATCCGGTCGCGTCATATGACGAATTGCTGGTTGCTGGCTCGTATGTAGAAGTCGCGGACTTCTCACGTCTGAAGGTTCAAGGGCGGGGTGCGGAAAAGAAGGATCCTTCCGCTCCATATCAGATCGTGGTGGAAGTGGTGCGCATGTGCGAGCCATCCACGAAGGAAGAAGTGCTTGCCGAGTTCGAGTATTGCGACCTGCGGAGCGCCACATTCGCGGAGCTGCTCACTCTGGGTGCGCAGTGTCCGGATACTCCCTCAATCCAGGCTCTCGATCCTCTTGGAACGACCGGTGAAGGTTGTGTGTATCCGGTACTTGGTAGGAATAGTAAGGGGCGTTACGCAGGGGTTTTCCTTAGCCAACCCGGTTTCCGGGCAAGTGAATCGTATCTCTACGCTGCTGTCCGCAAGTGACTCGGCGATCCGCACGGAATCGTGCGGTTTTTTAAATCCAAACGCCCCGTTTCCGGGGCGTCTTTCTTTATCGCTGCGTCTTGCGTTTGTAGGCCTTGCGGACGGCCTGCCGTATCGCCGGAGCATCCATGCCGAAGTGGCGGAGGAGCTCGTTCGGTTCGCCGGATTCTCCGAAGACGTTCGGGACGCCGACAAATTCCTGGATGGTCGGCCGGACTTTGACCAGATATTCGGCGACCGCGCCGCCCAAGCCTCCGGTGATCTGATGCTCTTCGACCGTGACGATGGCATCGCAGGTTTCGGCGGCGTGAAGGATCGCTTTTTCGTCGAGTGGTTTGATCGTGTGGGAATTCACGACCATGACATCCAAGCCTTCTTCGGCCATCTGTTCGGCGGCGAGAAGGGCTTGATAGACCAGGGGGCCGCAAGCGATGACTGCGACGTCTTTTCCGGTCCGAAGCGTCACGGCTTTGCCGATTTCAAACGGAGTTTCTTCAGTGGTGAAGACAGGAGACTTTTCGCGGGCGAAACGGACATAGCAGGCGCCTTCGCGTTCGGCAATCGCGAGCGTGACTTTCCTGGCCTCGACTGCGTCGCAAGGCGCGATGATCGTCATGTTGGGAATCGGCCGCATGATGGCGATGTCCTCGATTGCCTGGTGCGTCGCGCCATCGGGACCGACTGAGACGCCAGCATGGCTGCCGATGATCTTCACGTTGGTTTCATTGAGCGCGATGTTGGTCCGGATCATCTCCCAGGCGCGACCCGGGCAGAACATGGCGTAGGAGGTGATGAAGGGGACCTTGCCCGCCAAGGCGAGCCCGGCCGCGCCGGCCGCCAGGAATTGCTCGTGGACGCCGACTTGAATGAAGCGGTCGGGGAATTTCTTCTTGAAATCGGCGTTGCGCGTTGAATCGGTCAGATCCGCGCACATCACGACGACGTTCGGATTCTTCTCGGCGGCCTCGATGATGCCGATGCCGTAGCCGTCGCGCGTCGGCTTCTGGGCGATCTTCGGATCGATCGGGTTTTCGACGAGTCTCGCTTCTTTGCGGATCATAGCTTGGCGAGTTCGGCTTTCAAGTGCTGCTCGGTCGCATCAAGTTCCGCATAGGCTGCATCGGCTTCGCCCGGCTTGAAGGGTTGGCTGTGCCAGAGGAAATTATTCTCCATATAAGAGACGCCTTTGCCCGGGACATTATGGGTCAAAAGGCAGATCGGCTTGTCGAAGAGTGATTTCGTTGCCTCAAAAGCCGCTACGACGGCTTCAACATCGTTGCCGTTGCATTCAATGACGTGCCAGTTAAACGCTTCGTATTTATCCCGCAGCGGCTCGAGCGGCATGATGTCCTCGGTGCGTCCGTCGATCTGGATGTTGTTGCGGTCGACAATGCAGACAAGGTTATCGAGGCGGTTTTTTCCGGCGAAAAGCATCGCTTCCCAGTGGAGGCCTGATTCGTGCTCGCCGTCGGACGTCTGGCAAAAGACCCGCCATTTCTTTTTATCCATCTTGGCGGCGTAGGCGAGTCCGGCGGCCTGCGCGAGTCCCGCACCGAGCGGGCCGGAGGTCGTTTCTGAGCCTGGAAGCTTGGTCCGTTCCGGATGTCCCTGGAGACGCGTACCGAGGCGTCGGAGCGTCATCAGCTCTTCGACGGGGAAGTACCCTGCTTCAGCCATGGCGGCGTACTGGATGGGGCAGGTGTGGCCGTTCGAGAGGATCAAGCGATCGCGATCTTCCCATGCGGGATTTTTCGGATCGTGGTTCAACGCGTGAAAATACAGCACCGCAAAAACGTCGGCCATGCCGAGAGGGCCTCCTTGGTGGCCGCTTCCGGCGTGCGAAACCATCTCGATCACGTGGCGTCGAAGCCTGTTGGCGATCAACTCGAGCTCTTTGATGCGCTTGTCGCTCAGGTGTGGCATAGCAAAGAAAGTATAACATAAAAGCCCCGCGCGCCGGGGCTTTTATTCCTCTTTTTTCATTTCATCCTCGGCGACCAAACCGCCTTGCGAGCGGAGCAACGAAGCGTAGACGCCATTTTGGGCGATCAGCTCTTCATGCCTGCCTTGTTCGGCGACGCGCCCGCCTTTGATCACGAGGATGCGATCGGCGTCGCGCACGGTGCGAAGACGATGGGCGATGATGAACGTCGTGCGTCCTTTCATCAGCGTCTCGAGCGCGCGTTGGATCTCTTCTTCCGTCTTACTGTCGAGGTTCGAGGTTGGCTCGTCGAGGATCAGGATTTTCGGATTGCGCAGGAAGGCGCGCGCGAGGGCGACGCGCTGACGCTGACCACCCGACAGCTTCATGCCGCGTTCGCCGACGAGCGTGTCGTAGCCATCCGGCAGGCTCGCGATGAACGTTTCAAGGCTCGCGAGTCGTGCCGCTTCGCGGAGCTCCTCATCGGTCGCGTCGGGCCGTCCATAGCGGATGTTCTCGCCGATGGATTCGTGAAGCATCGGCAAGTCCTGGGGCACGAGGCCGATCTGCGCCCGGAGGGATCGGAGGTTCACGTCTGTGGCGTCGATGTCGTCGTAGAAGATCGCGCCGCTTTGTGGCAGGTGATAGCGGCCGATCAGGTCGATCAGCGTCGTCTTGCCTTCGCCGGATTCGCCGACAAGCGCGATGCGTTCTCCCGGCTTTACGGAGAAACTGACGTCTTCCAAGACCGGCACGTCGTCGCGATAGCGATAGCGGACGTTCCGGAATTCCAGGCCGCCTTTGATCTCAGTGTCGTGGCCGGCGTCATACGCCTCTTCCGGTTCCTCCATGATTTTCTGCATCTCCTTGTGGTTAGCGGCCGCGCGGGTGAGATTGCGCATCTGCCACTGCACCCAATGAACGTAGCCGAAGATGCCGAACGTATAGGACGATACGGCGGTAAATTGGCCGAAGGAGAACGCGCCGCTCCTCACGTTTACAAGCGCCAGGGCCAGTACGATGCCTGAACCGCCTTGGATGATCAAGTTCTGGCGATTCGCCATCCGTTCGTCAAAACGATTGTCGAAATGGATGGCCTCTTGGAGGGCCGCACCAAGTTTTCGGAGGCGCACGGAAAGGCGTTCTTCTCCCGACGTCGATTTTACGATCAGGATGTTTTTGATCGCATCCCAAGCGGTGGCGCTGACTTCCCGATCCGCCGCGCGCCAGGCCGTCTGACTTTTCATGGCGGCGGGCAAGGTGCGGACCTTGTCGACGATGACGCCGGCGACCGTCAGACCGAGCAAAAGCGAGATCTTCCAGTCGAGGAAGGCGAGATAGGCGAGCATGACGAGGACCGTAATGGCTGCCGGACCAAGATCGAAGATGACACTGCTGATCACGTTGATGATCTCGTCTTCGAATTTCGAAAGGCGCTCAGTCACGTCACCGCCGCGCTTGCCGTAATGGAAAGAGAGCGGCTTGCGCACCAGTGCTGCTACCGCATCGAGCTTATACGCGTTGACCGATTCGTAAGCGATCAGATTGCCTTCCCGGCTAAGATAGC
>CAYYII010000044.1:0-6732 GCA_964471445.1 uncultured Gammaproteobacteria bacterium | reverse complement strand
GGCCTCCGTAGCTGTCCGTCCCTTGGCCTGCCGGATCCAAGCCGATCGCCGAGCAAAGTGCTTCGCACTTGGCCGGATAGCTAGTGGCTTTAACCATCGTGGTTTTTCCGGCGCAGGCGGCGGGCTGATTGGCGGCCCCCGCCTTGAATTTGCAATAGCAGAAAGAGCAGGCTTCCGGGAACGGCTGATTAAGAATGGAGTTCAAAGGCTCACGGCAGCCGGCATACGCGCTCTCCCAGTGGGTTGGCGGTTGTTGAAGATGATTGAATGCCGTGAAGACGCATTGGCGTTCCTCATGCGTCACCATGTCGACGGGATTCGGAAAGCTGGCCGGTAGTCCCAAGCCGATTTGCACCGAGGTTGTGGAAACGAACCTGGTGCCGTCCGCATTGCAGTCGAGGGTGCACGCCGCATCCGCTTCGCCGCGCGTATCTCCATTTACCAACCCCCAATAATAGACTTCATTCGCGCAGAAGCGCTGGGCGTCGGAAGACGCTTGGAAGTCGGCATGCGTCGCGTCGTACCGGCAGTAACAGGGAAGCTGGTACGCGAAGGCCGTATGAGCCGCGCCTGCAAACGTCAGGATGAACAGTAGGGAAACAATCGCCAACAAGCGTGAGCGCATAAAGTGGGGGATCAAATGCAGCAAGCGACGTCGGCGCCGCCTTCCGAACACAGGCCGCGCACGCAGCTTTGGGCGTTCTGGATCGGCTTGCAGCTGTAAGGATCTTTGCGATTTCTCTTTTCCAATTCGGCCTTCAAGGCATCGCAGCCCTTCAATTTTGGCAAGCATTTCAAGCCTTCCGGGATCAACTTGCCCTGCGCGTCGAGCCCTGGCGGGATTGAAATCCAGAGGCCTTTAGCGCCCGTGGGAGGAACGCTCTTTTGCGTTCCGGGATCGCAATTTTCGCCGATGGTCGGCACGGCCGACGCGCCACCTGTCAGGGTCTGTGTGGCAAAACGCACGAGAATGCCTGAGAGGAAGATGATGGCGATGCCGATAACAGCGTTCTTCAGGATCTTGATCGCGTCTCCGACCTTCGTTTTGTCGCCGGCGGCCAAAATGAAGGTAAAGCCCCCGTACACGAACATAATGAGAGCGACGGCTCCGGAAATGCCCAAGAGGTATTCCGCGCCGTTCACGAGGACGATCAAGATGTCACTCACCCCGCAGTCGCCGTTGGCCGTGCAGGGAGGCAACAGCTTGATTTGGGCCGAAACGGCCAAAGGTGCGAGAACGAGAAGCGCGGGCAACGCGAAGCGAAGTAGGCGTTTCATATCGACAGTATTGTAGCATATCTCGCGCTGATCCATCCCACCTTAATAGGGGGATAAAAGCCTTATATTTGCGGATACCAAAACCCCCTCTTTTTTAAAGAGGGGGCGAGGGCATTATCTCACCGTCTGCGCGATTGTTTGTGCCGCGAGGTTGATGGCCCGATTCGGTTCGGCGCCGGCCAAGGTCGAGTCGATCATCTCGTCGAAGGCGGCTTCGGTGGCCTTGATGTTCACCCCTTGATACCAGCTTTTGGCGGTCAGGACTTGCGAGGCGAAGATGCCGAGATCGGGATCGCTGAGCTGGGTATTGATCAGGCTGCGCAGGGCCGTCGGCTTGCCGGTCTTGGCCAGGTACGTTTTGACCTGCTCGGCTTTGGAGGCGAATTGCACGAAGTCCCAGGCCGCGTCGGGATTCTTACTCTTCTTTGAGACCGCTTCGACCCAGTAGTTGGCGAAGTTCGCTTTGGCGGCCGGGTCGATCTGCGGAATATTCGTCACCCCGAAGTTCAGTTTGGGCGCTTGGGCCCGGATGCGAGGGAGATGGTAGGAATACCCGAAGTAATAGGCGGTTTTTCCTGACACGAAGGCATCGTAGGAATTCGGCTGCGTGTCATCCCAGGTAAAGACTTCCTTTGAAGGATTGGCGAAGTCCGTATAGAAGATGAGCGCTTCGGTGCCCGGGACGATTTCGCGGGTAATGCCGTCCGGAGTGCGGTTAAAGGAGGGAACGCCGTTCGCATCCGTCATCTGCGCCCCATTTTGCATCATGAGGAGCGACAGGAGGTCGAACGAGCGTTCGACGTTTTTCGATGTGCCGATACCGGCGGCGGGCTTCACGAGCTTGCCTTGGGCGTCGTATTTCGTCAGTCGCTTGATGTGATCCTGGAATTCGGCCCAGGTCGTGGCGGCCGTGGGGATGCCGGCGGTGTTCAGGACGTCCTTGTTGTAATAGAGCACCATCGTGTCGAGCGCCATCGGCAGACCCCAGAGCTGGTCGACGATCCCTTTCTTCGGATCTTCGGACTGCCCCTTGATGACGACGTCGCGAGCCACCTGATCGACGAACTGGTCTTTGACCTGCGCGGGCGTGATGACCGGCAGCGTTTTTTCGACCCAGACCTGGTTCTTTTGGAGGCCTTGGATTTCGCGGAAGGGCATCTTCACGGAGGCCGGCGCGGGCAAGAGTTTGGATTGGTACGCGCGGATCCAATCGTTATGCAGCGAGACGATGTCGGGCCCGCGGTCTTCGGCCAGCGCGTTCACGAGCTCGCGTTCGTATTCTTCGAGACGCAGCTTGCGGTAGGTGATCGTGACGTTCGGATGCAGCGCGCGATAGGCGTTGATGATTTCGTCGTAGGAATCGCCGTCGTCGAGCACGCGCCAGTAGGTGAGCGTCAGGGGCTTCGACGATTCGGGAGCTGGCTGGAGAGTCGAAGACAGGCAGCCGGCACCGCTCACGACCAAAGCGGCCAAGAGGACGAGGGAAGCGAAACGGGTGCGCAGCGTCATAGTTACGAAAGAAGTTTCTTGAGGCCTTTCTTGAACTCGGGGGCGACTTGCGGATGGCGGAGACCGTAGGCGATCGAAGCGAGGAGGAACTGGACCTTGTTGCCGCAGTCGTAGCGGATGGCGTCGGTCAGGCGGCCGTAGATCGCGGCGCCTTTCGAGAGATGAGTAATGAAGGCGTCCGCCAAGCGGATTTCCCCGTCTTTACCGGGCTTTTGCGTCTTCAGGATCTCCATGATCTCCGGCGTAATGATGTACCGGCCGACGGCGGCGAGGGAGGAGGGTGCGTCGTCGACGCTCGGCTTCTCGACGAAACCGTCCAGTTTCATGACTGACTTCGTGGCCATGGCGCCGCTCGCGATGCCGTAGCTCGACACATTTTTCTTGCCGACGTCGCAGAGCGCGATGATCGGATCGTGATATTTTTCGTAGGCGTCGATGAGCTGAGCCGTAACCGGGATCTTGGCGTCGAAGATATCGTCGCCGAAAAGGATGGCGACTGGTTCGTTCGCATCTACGAACGGCAGTGCCGAGAGGATCGCGTGGCCGTCGCCGAGCGGCGCCTGCTGGCGGACGAAGGCGAACTTGGCCATGCCGGAGATGTTCCGGAGCATCTCGAGCTCGTGTTTCTTGTCTTTCTCTTTGAGACGGGCTTCAAGCTCGAAGTTGCGGTCGAAATGGTCTTCGATAGCCCGTTTGGTGAGCGAAGTCACGAAGATGATCTCTTCGATGCCGGACGCGACGGCTTCCTCCACGACGTACTGGATGACCGGCTTGTCGACGATCGTGAGCATCTCTTTCGGCTGGGCCTTGGTGGCGGGCAGGAAACGGGTTCCCATGCCGGCAACGGGCAGGATAGCTTTGCGGATCTTCATAGGCGGCATATGGGGGAAGTATAACATAGACCGCTTCTTTACAGGCCCTCTGTTTGGTGCTAGATTGCGGCAGTCAACCGTGGAGAGATGGCTGAGCGGTTGAAGGCGACGGTCTCGAAAACCGTTAGACCTCAAAAGGGTCTCGTGAGTTCGAATCTCACTCTCTCCGCCATATAAAACCGACCTCCAGGGTCGGTTTTATATTTCCTGAGCTTATGGCAAACTCTTCTTGATCCGCGACTTTTTTCTACTATGTCCCAACACTGTCCAATCTGCGGTGCGGAAGGCGCGCCGATGCCTCGCTACCCCGGCTACATCTGCGAAACGTGCATGAAGCGCTCCGTCGACGCCCGCGGTCGTCGTGTTGAATTTTCTAATGAAAACGGGTTGAGCGGCGGTTTTTTGAGCCATCATCTCAACAACGAAGGTCATCCTGAGCAGGGGCAAGAACATCATTTTTTCATTAACGGAAAAGAATGTTGGGCGGACGAGGCGCATATGGGCGGTATCGTCGCGACGGTTATTTGGAAGTGATGCGATCGATCATCGGTATGATGAGTTCCTATAATGCATTGGAGCGCCAACTCAACGAACAAGCCTACGCCGTCGTACCGTTTTCCGTGACGAAGGCTGAAATGCAGCGAGCGATCGACGTATTTCTCGCGTTTCTTGCTCTGCCTTTGGAAACGAAAGAACGCGCCTATTTCAAAATCCGCCCGGAAGGCCGCGGTTCGGAGGTGGGGTATAAAAGGTACCGACGCGACGAGGGGCAGACCGACAATCGTGAGTATTTCCATTATCATCGTTTCGCTGAAGAACGGTTTGCGGCTGCGCGGATTGAAATTCCGGAACTGGACGCGCTCTTGCGCGTGATGAAGCCGATATATGATGCCGCCGCGCAAGCGTTCGAACGCGCCCTTCTTTCATTCGAGCCCAATTTTCCAGGCATCCATCAAAAATTCTTTTCGGAAACGCAACCAGGCGACTTCTATCTCCGTTTTTTGGCCTATGATCGCGCCGCCTCCGGAGAGTTCTTGGCCAAAGGGCATTATGATCGCGGCTGCTGCACGCTCGCGTTGGCCGAGAGCGCTCCTGGTTTGAGGATCGGCAAGGATAACCAGCATCTCGCACCCGTTGTGCATCAAGAAGGCCAGGCGCTGTTCTTCCCCGGCCTGAAGTTCCCTGACGCGACGTCATCAGCCTTTGTGCCCGCCTGGCATGACGTCGTGCAGAAAGGGCGCGATGCATACGATGATCGCGTCGCCCGTTGGGCGATCGTGTTTTTTGCCGATCCGGCAGAAATGTCTGCGGCTTCTTACGAGGATGCTCATACTTCGAGAGAAACGCTTGCATAACGAGCTCCGCGCTCTTTTTTGCTTCGAGCACGTTGACATGACGAGGGGATCATGTTATTTTTCGCCGTTCAGGCATCAAGCCTGTCCCCGGCCGCGACGGCCAAGAACCGCGAGGTGACCATTGTCGACCCAACCGCATCGTGAAAAGCTCGCCGACGTGTTTCGTCGCGGAGCCATGCATCTCCAAGCCGCCAAGGAGACGGCATGGAAGGCCAGAGAGCTTCGCAATCGAGAGCTCAAGGAGCGGATCCTCGCCTACCGTTCGCCGGAGAAGATGGCGGAGGCGATGTACGACTATCTGATCTTGCTCGCTCGAGAAGACGCCCTTCAAGACGGCAAGCCTTCTCTTCGGGAAGACTGGCCGCACAAGCCCAAAGTCTGTCAGGCCTGCCAGATGGTCGTTGCGCGACTGATCGCCGAGGAGCGCTTCAAGGCGGAGTGCCGAGAAGAGAAAAATGGTGGCCTCGACGGGTTCGCCGATATCCGAGAGCTCTCCGTGACCGTCAGCTGGTAACCTTTCCGCATCCGCTTTGCTCGCGGATGCTTTTTTGTAGGCGAATTGTTTCGATAGATACAAAAAGACCCCGGAAGGCTCGGGGTCAGATCAAGATGCCTAGCGAAAGGGCCGCGCGGTACATCGTGACGGCGCGTCGGAGGTAAGTGTCCGTCCGCTCCGCATCGATCGGATCGGTCGACTTGCCGCTCGGACGAAGTTGTCCTTGGGCGTCAATCGACAGGCCGGGGAAATCGCGGATCAGCGGTTCTACCAGATGGAGCGTGTCGGGACCGAGGCCGCCGGCGACCGTGATGCCGAGCTCGGGATGCGCCTGCTGCAGAGCTGCGACGAGCGGGCGGAGCTTGTCCGCGTCCATCGGTATGCCGCGTCCGCCGCTCGGGTCGAGCAGAACGTCGTCGAGCGCGCCATTGTACGAGAGCACTCGGCGCTTGAGACGCGAGACGTCGTTGTCCAGCGCATCGAGCGCCCTGCTTCCGACTTGCAGAATGATACGTAGCGAGGGGTTCACGCCTCTCACCGCGTCGAGCAGTTCCGGTCGGGGCCAGACCATGTCGAACTGGATCGCCCCGAGATGAGGGCCGCACCATCCGAGTATCTGTTCGATCTCCGTCACCGTGGTTCTCGGCGCGGGATGATCGAAGTCCGGATAATCGGCGTAGTGGAGCGTGTTGAGGATCCTGGAATCTTCGATGAAGATCCCTTCGATCTGGTCGGCCTTGGGCCAGACGGCCGCGTACGTGTCGGACAGGCCGTGGAACCATTTGTAGCTCATCATCACGCCGGCGTGCAGGAGATACGGGAGTTCGCCGGCTCCCGCTTCTTGAAACACACGGAATCTCTGGCGCAGCCACTCCGCGCTCGGAACGTCGGTGATGCCAATGTACGGGGATTGCCGCATCATTTCCTCCTGTTGGACCGTCGCAACGTAGCGGAAAGAAGGCGGAATGTCAATGGAAAAGAAAAGCCCGCATGGATGCGCGGGCAAAACGTCATGCGGTCTTGGAGATTTCAGGCAACTCCATCAGGCAGAGGTGTCTGCCGTCCGCGGTCACGCCGTAGTAGCGGTAGGCGAGGTGCCCGGCGTGGTTGATGAGTCCGCTCACGCGTTGGAAGCCAGGTTGCTCCTTGCCGTTCACGACCCAGCACTCCAGGCCATGGCGGAGGCGCTTGCCGATGTAGGCGTAGCTGTCCTGCCAGACGA
>CAYYII010000043.1:4537-6744 GCA_964471445.1 uncultured Gammaproteobacteria bacterium | reverse complement strand
CGTCACTGCCTTCCAGCGCGCAGATTTCTCCGGCGTTGACGATCGTCTGACGAAGCTTGGCTCGTACGGCGTGCCCCATGTCTCGAATGCAGCGCTGGTAAAGGGATTCGCCCTCTCCCGTCTCGGAAGCTTCCCGCGCGTGCGTTTGGGCTTGAGCGATCGCTTGCTCCAGCGGCCAGCCGGACGAGGGCACGTACAGTTCCTGCAACAACGCCATTCTTCGCGCCAGCTTCGCCTTGAAGACGAAGAGTCCTGCCTCAGTCGTGACGAAATAGCCGTTCTCGCCAAGCACGCGCGAGATCGTTTCGACATCCTCGGGCGGAATCGGGACGGGAGGATCCCGACGAGGCCAATTGCTCAGGTCGTACTCTCCCTCTTCGCTTCTCAAGCACTGATCCAGAAGCGATCGTGCCGGTTCTCTCAAGGCATTTTGCGGTTCGGTCATGCGCCTTCCTTTGCTGAAGAGCTTGCCAGAGTGTACACGCGTTTCGCTTTCTGTCAACGAAAAACCCTCTTGTGAGAGGGCGAAGCGCGCCTGAGATATCGTTCACT
Organism: uncultured Gammaproteobacteria bacterium; assembly: GCA_964471445.1. GTDB lineage: Bacteria > Patescibacteriota > Patescibacteriia > SG8-24 > DYFX01 > DYFX01. The sequence goes on along the minus strand of CAYYII010000043.1, from coordinate 6,192 downwards.
CTTCCGCGTCGTGGCTGCGGTGATGGTGGTAGTAGATCAACTCGACCGCCTTCGGTCCGCGCTTCTTCGTCAGCGGGGTCGTAAGGCGCACGTCCCAGCCCTGCTTCTGCAAGAGGTCTTGAATGAGCGCGATCTCCACGCGCGTCAACGGCCCGTTCGGAGAACGGTAGATCACTGTCGTGCACCAGGCTTCGGGGGCGTTTGACGCGTGCGCGACAGCTTGTATCTCCGTGACGCAGCGTTCGTATTCCTTTCGGACGCGCGGGTGAGCGGCCGCGAGGGCTGCCTCGGTTTGAGCGCGCAACCCTTCGGTATCGCGCTGTTTGGCGTCGAGCAGGTGTTTGACGTCGGGTCGCGGTTCCTTCACGGCGGGCTCCTTGGTCTGGAAGACGCAAAAAACGTATCAGTGCCGAGGCAGAGCGTCAATGAAAAGCGCACTTGAGGAAACCCCGTTCGGCGCGACGGCATCTTCGATCCGATAGGAACCGATCATCGTGCGCCGCAATTCTTCCAGATATGCGCCGCAGCCGAGCGCCTTGCCGATGTCGTCGGCTAACGCGCGAATGTAGGTGCCGGAAGAGACGCGCGCGCGGACCACGGCGGTCGGCCAGGAAAAGGAAACGAGCGCGAGCTCATGGATCGTCACGCGGACGGGTTTCCGTTCGATCTCTTTTCCTTCGCGCGCCAGCTCGTACAATTTCTTGCCGCCAACCTTCTTCGCCGAATACATCGGCGGCACCTGGTCGATCTCACCGCGGAATTCCGACAGGATCGTTTCCAGGTGTGCCTCTGAAACCGCCGCACACTCTTTTTGTTCAATCTTGCCGGTGCGATCCATCGTGTCGCTCGAGGCCCCGAAACGCAGCGTTGCCTCATAGGATTTGTCGAGGCCGACGAATTTTGAAATCTGCTTCGTCATCGCTCCGACCGCGAGGATCAAAAGGCCAGAGGCGAAGGGATCCAGCGTGCCCGCGTGTCCGACTTTCCGCGTATGCAAAACACGCCGAACCGTATCGACGATATCGTGCGATGTCGGCCCGACGGGTTTATCAACCAAGAGGAACCCGGACGGAGCGCCTTCCATGGGCTTCATATTGACAGATCGCTTCTAAATGCTAGGTTGAGACTAGCCCGAAACGTCCTTTTCGACAACCGAGGAGCGCCAGCATGAACTCGCCAGGGGACCGAGAGAAGCCCCCCGGAAACGCGGGGGACGTGACGGAAACGCATGAAGGCGACCACGGCGTCGTGGAACAGGTGGTGATCCAGGTGTATCAGCAACCCGTCCCACGGACTCCGTCGCCCGAAGCCGTGAAGACGATCGATTGGCAGAATAGTCATGTGCGTCTCGGCTACGAACTGCTCGAAGCGATCATTCGCGAGCAGCAGACGAATCTCTTGCGCGCGATCACGAGCAACGTGCGCCGGCACGGCTGGCGGGGCCGTCTTCCCGATCTTGCCGCGGGAGGAACCGCCGCCAGTACCGGGTTCATGTACGGGCACCCGCTCATCGGCTTCGGCATCGGCCTGGCGTTCGTCCTTGGCCGCAGCGTCAGGGACACGATTCGCATCAGGCGCAACAAGGACGGCCGTGACAGCAAGGCCGCGATTGAAGTGCGGACATTCCTCTTGCGGATCGCCGCGCAGCTTTCGAT
>CAYYII010000043.1:0-4527 GCA_964471445.1 uncultured Gammaproteobacteria bacterium | reverse complement strand
GTACGTATCGATCAGGTTCCAGTGGTGGCCGAATTCCAGATCCTCTGGGTGCGCCAGGCCTGGCGCCTCGTGCACTATCTCAAGGGATACAATACACGCCTCGAAGCCGTGAAAGCTTGCTTCCAAGCACTCGATAGGACGGACGAAGAGGAGGAGGCCGCTTGGGGGGTCCTGGTCCTTCTCAAGGGGATTCAGCCCCAACTCATCCGTGCTCAACAGGCGCTGGACGATCTCTACTTCGCCGAACTCGAAAAGACCAAAGGAAAGATGCGTGCGCTGGATTGTCTGAACGAGCGCGTGCAGGACGTGGATCCGTTCCAAGATAGCAACAGGGATTTGCCCGGCCTCGAATGGCTTCCTCTGAAGTCCGACAAGCTCACACGGGCCGAGCTCCCGAAGTTGGCGGAACAGGATCGCCTCGCCTTCGATTCCAGCAAGGAAATCCACACGCAGCAGATCGATCTCGAACTGGCCGCTCTCGAAGCCAAGTACGGATTCGAAGTCGATCAATTGATTCTCGAGCGCGCTCGGCGAAGAGAGGAAGAGCAGAGGGCTCGAGAGGAGGCGAGCGGAGAGGGCGGGAAGCCCGAGACCGTTTCCGACGAATAACCCCGCACCCTCCGGTGCGGGCTTTTTTATTGACACCCCCGTCTTTTAAGCGTACGCTCCCAAATACCATGAACATCACCGAACTTGCGCGCCGCCTGCGCGTCACCCCGGAAGAACTCCGCCAAAAGCTCCCCGTCCTTGGTTTCGACATCGGCCGCAAGGCTATTAAGGTCGACCAGCGCGAGGGCGAGCGCATCATCCGCCGCTGGCAGGAATTCGCCTGGCGCCAAAAGCAGCTGGCCGACGAGAAAAACAAGATGGAGCTGCGCCGCAAAATCGCGGCCGGCGAAGTCACGGCCGACCGGAAAATCTCGCTGCCGCCGTCGATTACCATCCGCGAGCTGGCCGACAAGCTCCAACGCCCCGTGACCGACATCATCCGCGAATTGATGAAGGGCGGCATCTTGGCGTCCATCAACGAGCGCATCGACTTCGACACGGCCGCTGTCACGGCCGAAGATTTGGGCTATCAGGCCATCAAGGAATCGGACACGCAAAAGGAAGAAACGGTCTCGAACGCGCTCGACTCCTTGAAGGAATCCGTTTTGAACGAAGACGAAGCCAGCTTGCAGCCGCGCCCGCCGGTCGTCGTCGTCATGGGCCACGTTGACCACGGCAAGACGACCTTGCTCGACACGATCCGCGCTTCAGCCGTCGCCAAGGGCGAATCCGGCGGCATCACGCAGCACATCGGCGCCTATCAAGCCGAAAAGAACGGTCGCAAGATCACTTTCATCGACACGCCGGGCCACGAAGCCTTCACGATGATGCGCTCGCGCGGCGCCCGCGTGGCCGACGTCGCCATCCTGGTCGTGGCCGCCGACGACGGCGTCCAGCCGCAGACCGTCGAAGTCGTCCGCATCATCGAAGCGGCGAAATTGCCGTACGTGGTGGCGATCAACAAAATGGACAAGGCCGATGCCAATCCGGACCAGGTCAAGCGCCAGCTCTCGGACCTCGGCATGGTGCCGGAAGATTGGGGCGGCAAGACCGTCATGGTCCCGATTTCCGCCAAATCGAAGCAGGGCATCGACGGGCTTTTGGAGACGATTTTGCTCGTCGCTGATTTGGACAAAGACAAGATCCGCGCGAATCCGGCTCGCCGCGCCATCGGCACGATCATCGAATCGCACGTCGACAAGGGCGAAGGCCCGGTCGCGACCGTCCTGATCCAAGGTGGCACCTTGAAGAAGAATGACGTCGCCGGCATCGGCGGCGTGAATTACGGCCGCGTGCGTGCGATGAAAGATTTCATCGGTGAGAACGTCGACGAAGCACCGCCGGGCATGCCAGTCAAGATCCTCGGCTTCAAGCTGGCGCCGACGGTCGGCGACGTAATGGAAGTTCCGGAACGCGTCAAAGACCTCACCGATTGGAAAACGGTTAAGCACGCGCAGAGCACCACGCAATCGACCGTTTCGACACAGTCCGCCTCCTCTTCGGAAGAAGGGAACGTGGAGAAGCAATGGACCAACGTTATCATCCGCGCCGACGTGCTCGGCTCGCTTGAAGCGATCATGGGATCGCTTGAACGCATGACGCATCCCGAAGTCGGCGTGAAAGTCGTCGGCAAGGGCCTTGGCAATATCACCGACGCCGACATTCTCAGCGCCGAATCGAACGGCGCGATGGTTCTTGGCTTCCACGTCGCTCCGACCACCTCCGCCGCAAGTGCCGCGAATACGAAGAATATTCCGATCCGCCAATACAAGGTCATCTACGATCTCTTGAACGACGTGAAGGACGAGCTGAAGACGAAGCTCAAAGCAGAAGTCATCCGCACCGATCTCGGCAAGCTCGAGATCCGCGGCGTCTTCAAGAGCGGCAAGGACGGCCAGATCGTCGGCGGCATCGTCACCGACGGCAAGATCGAAAAGGGCGCCATGGCGCAGGTCTTCCGTGCCGGCGAGCCGATCGCGACCGGCAAGATCGCCGATCTTCAAAGCCAGAAGCAATCCGTCAAAGAAGTCTTCGGCGGTCAGGAATGCGGCATCCGCTTCGAGGGCAAGGGCCAGGCGATCCAGCTCGGCGACGAGCTCGAAGTCTACTCGGAAGAGAAACGCGAGAAGCAGCTGGGGTTCTAGTTTCCGTTCCAACCGCAATCAAAGGACAAAGGCATGTCATCCTTCATACCATGAAGGAACTGCCTTATTCCCAGCGCTCAGGATGACATATAAACTTCATCTCATATGGAAATCATTTTGAACGACGCGAATTTCGAAGCCGAAGTCCTGAAGTCCGACGTCCCGGTCCTGGTGGATTTCTGGGCGCCGTGGTGCGGTCCGTGCAAGATCATGAGCCCGATCGTCGAAGAACTGGCGAAAGAGATGGAAGGCAAGCCGGTCAAGATCGCCAAGATGAACGTCGACGAGAGCGCGGACATCGCGCCGAAGTACGGCATCATGAGCATCCCGACCCTGATGATCTTCAAGGGCGGGCAGTCGGTCGACCAGATGGTCGGCGTGACCGCCAAGGACAAGCTGATCGAAAAGCTGACGGCGCAGATGGCGTAAGCCCTGCGCCTTTCTACGCATGGAGAAACTCATCATCATCGGCGCGGGTCCCGCAGGCTACACGGCCGGCATTTACGCGTCGCGCGCGGACCTCAAGCCCTTGTTGTTCGCTGGCCCGCAACCGGGGGGACAACTGACGACCACGACGGAAGTTGAGAACTGGCCGGGCGCCGACCAAGGCGTCCTCGGTCCGGACTTGATGCTGAAGCTTCAAGCGCAAGCCGAGAAGTTCGGCACGCGCGTGTCGCAAGAAACCGTCACGGCCGTCGACTTTTCGTCCAAGCCGTTCAAGATCACGACGGACAAGCAAGCCTACGAAGCCGAAACCGTCATCATCGCGACGGGCGCTTCGGCGCGCCGCATCGGCCTCGCGTCGGAAACGGCGCTCTTCGGCAAGGGCGTTTCGGCCTGCGCCACGTGCGACGGATTTTTCTTCAAGAACAAGGAAGTCGCGGTCGTCGGCGGGGGAGACTCCGCCATGGAAGAGGCGACGTTTCTTACGAAGTTCGCGAGCAAGGTCACGATCCTGAATCGGACCGCCGCGTTCAAGGCGTCAAAGCCGCTGCTCGATCGCGCGCGCAACAATCCGAAAATTTCCTTCATCGAAAACGCGATCGTGACGGAAGTGCTCGGCGTCGAAGCCGGGCATGTCACGGGCATCAGGATCAAGAACGTCGCGACGAATGAAGAATCAGAAATGAAAACCGACGGCCTCTTTGCCGCGATCGGCCATGTGCCGAACACAGACCTGTTCAAAGGCCAGCTCGATCTCGACGCGCTCGGGTATCTCGTCACGAACGGTCCGGGCGACGTGAAGACGAAAATCGAAGGCGTCTACGCCTGCGGCGACGTCATGGACAAGAAATACCGCCAAGCCGTCACCGCCGCCGGCACCGGCTGCATGGCTGCGCTCGAAGCCGAACGCCTGCTGACGCACCGGAGCTTCGGAGCTTCCCAATAAAACGAAACGCCTTCCTTGACAGGAGGGCGTTTTTGTGATACAAACTTGACCATCAACCCAGGAGGAATCATGTCCGCCACGCCCGTCCGCCTGAACGTTTCCCGTCTCGCCATCAAGGCCGCCGCCGTCTGCGCGGCACTGTGCGTCCTCTCGTTGATCGTGATCATCGCCACGATCTGGCCGCGGGAGTGCGCGCCGGTCACGCCCTTCACGGGTACCGTCGGCTTGATCGGCCTGTCTGCGATGGTCCTCGCCACCGTACTCTTCCTCACCGGCGCGGCACTCACGCCGTCCGCCGCCTCTTCTCCGATCGACCCGTCCTGACGCGCGGGTCGTTTTTATTTTGACAAGAAAACTCTTTCCTCTCGTTTGGCTTTTCTGGCGGCGGTCTGCGGAAACGAAGGCTTTTTCGAGCGCCTCACGGTTCTTGACTCCCTTGGCATC
>CAYYII010000042.1:0-6806 GCA_964471445.1 uncultured Gammaproteobacteria bacterium | reverse complement strand
TACGCCTTGCTGATCTTGCCCGTGATCGCCAGCATGGCCGTGCGCGTCTTTTCAGCTTCGACCTTGGCCCCTGGCGTCCAGCTGGAAAAATCCTTGGCCACCTCGAGACTCGTCATGCCGGCGAGATCCTGGTACTGCTGCGTGTCACTCGCCGCCGGGGCCGGCACGGACGCTTCCGGCGACGGAGGAGCGGCCTTGCGGTTCTTGAACGCGACGCCGAACAGGATCAGTGCGGCGATGATGAAGACGGCCGAGATGGCCGCGTTCAGTTTCTGGACCGTTTTTTCATCCATAGCGAGGGCGGACGATTAAACCGCGAAGTCCGGCTCGGGCACTTCGACGGCGTGCGACGGGCGCTCCTCCTGCATCTCGTCGTCTTTTTTAAATGACACGGCGAACTTCGGGACCCAGCGCGTCTGGAGCTCGTCAATAATTTGGACGGTCTCGCCTTTGACGTACATGTTGAGCGCCAGTTCGGAAAGCATCTCCTTGTCCGATTTGATGTCGAGCGCGAGCAAGTCGAGCTTCTGCGCATCGGCCGAGGAGGCCGCCCAGGTCTGGTTCTCGATCGATTTCTTTTCTTCCTTCAAGACCTTGAGCTGTTCGGCGATCTGTTGATAGCGGGGGTTGTTGACAAGCTCGTCCTTGAACGCTTTCTGCAGCTCGCTTTTTTCGCGAGCTTTGACGCGCAGGCGGCCGTGCACTTCTTCCAGGCTGGGCATAGGACGGATGGGGATAAAAAACCGATGGCCGGATTTTACCATCGGAGCCGGCTTGCGACCAAACGCGTCAAGCGGCCGCCGAACGACGGGTCAAGAACGGGTTTCGCCGAGGAGCTGCTTCATCGTCTCTCCCAGCGTCACGCCGCCTCCCAGATACTTTTGCGCCCGCGCTTCCGCCTGCGGAACCGACGCCGCGACGATCCGTTTGAGATCGCTAGCTTTTCCGCCGGTCGCGAGCTTGTCCGCGAAGCCGTTTTCAACCATGGCTAAGCCGGTCGTGCGACTCGTTTCTAAAATGACGACGGGCCGATGGAAGGCCAGCGCATCATACAAATATGTCGAGCATACGCCGCAGGTGACGTGCATCTTCGAAAGATGCGGTCCGACCTCGGCGCTAGTCGTGACGGTCAGCCGCTCGGCAGGAACTCCGTAGTCTTTGAGTTGGGAAGCGATGTCGAGATCGGGGCGGGCGACGAAAAAAATCCTGACGGATGGGTCTTCCAAGAAACGCCGCACGTAGGCGCCGACTTCAGCACGCGGCGCACCCGATTCATACGGGATGAGAATCCCGAACGTACCGTCCTCGACCGGCGGCGGGGCAACAGGAGCTTCGGGTTTTGGACTGCCGCCGACCAACAACTCGCGCTCTTTGAAGTACGTGCCGAGGCGCAACAGCTCCCGCTTCCAATATTCGCTCCATACGACCAAGACATCGGGGCGCATTTTCTTTTCATTCGATCCGCATCCGTCGTCCAGCCAGCCGACATGGGAAACTGTGAACAATCCGTGCTGAAAGGCGTAGAAGGGAATGTCGAGCGAACGCGCCGCGGCGACGAGATCGTGATAGTGGCGCGTATCATCGATCGAAAGGATGGCGCGGGGCTTGAACCGGCGCACAAACGCGACGTACAAACGGACTCTGAGCGGAACGCTTTGTCCGGACTTAAGCAGCCTGAGGGCCAAAGCGCGCGCGAGCGGACGGTCCGTTTCGGAAAATCCCTCGCAAGCCAAACCCGCCGCCAGCGCCCGCATGGACGCATGGCGAAACGACCAGCGAAACCGGAGGTCGGCCAAAAATTCGAACGCTTCGTGATACAGCGCGGTGCGTTTGCGGCTCCAAGCGTTCTTCAGCACCTCGCTCGGAAGCGTATGAAAGACTTCGACATAGCGTAAGCTGGCCGTTTCGAGATAGCGGTAAAGGCCTTCGATGCGGAAATCGCGTTCCCCTTTCGAACTCGTCTTATCGACCGCAAAGAGCAGCACATCCGCTTTGCGCGCGCACGTCGCCCACGCCGTCAAGAAGCAAGCCGTTACGCCGGCAAAAAACGTTCCCGGTGCCAGCACGTCGGAACGCTTGAGCGCGCGCAGGGTTTCCTTCGGGTGCTTCAGGTAGTCTCGGATCAGGGCGAGGAGCTGGCCCTGCTGGCGCTGTAAAATGTCATACGGCCCATCGACGAGCTGACGCCGGAGTTCCGCATCGGCGCACACCATGCGGTTAAAGGCCTTGAGCTTTTCGAGCGCGTCGGCGACTTCGTTCATACTCAGGCAAAAAAAGCGATACGATCCAAAAAACCGGGCGGTTGATTCCATCTGAGCACCTCAGCTTGCGCGCGCGACGCGCTGATCTCCCCCCAATGGCCATGTCGGATGTTCGCCAAGGTCGCTTTGCCTGTTTCGCAGGCAGTTTTCCAACCCTCCGGATACGCGAGCGCATAGAGCAGGCGCAGCGTACCTTGGCTCGAAACTGCGAGCACGGTCGCATCGCTTTCTAAAGGAAGTTGGGACCACCAGGCGCGCACGGGAGCGAGCGCGCTTTCAAACGATGTTCCAAATACGCCGGCAGGCCAGACGCCGCGCTTTTTCCACGACGCCGCCTCTTCTGGCCAGCGCGCAAGCACGTCCGTGGCGGACAAGCCTTCCCACGGGCCATATGCGATTTCCGAAAGCGCTGGCGCGACAATCGGCGCGGGCGCTTTGAGAACGCGCGCGATGGTATTCACCGTCTCGCCCTGCCGACGCTGCGGGCCAGTGAAGACGATGTCCGGCTGGATGGCATGCCGCTTCAGCGCGCGCGCGACGGCCGCAGCTTGGCGCCGTCCGCGATCCGCGAGGGAAGGATCGAGGTTCGCTCCCAAAAAAATTTTTTCAGCGTCGCGATCTTCACACGCGCCGTGCCGGACGACCACCACTCTCATAGAAGCTCGCCCTCTTTGGCGATAAGTTCCTCGACGTATGACACGTCTTCGGGGCTATCGACAGAGGCCATGGTGCGTCCCTGCAAGTCCACCTCGACGCATTTGATGCGGATGCCGTTTTCCAGCGCGCGGAGATGCTCCAGCTTTTCCACGATCTCGAAACGCCCTTGCGCCAACGAAGCAAATTTCGCCAAAATTTCCGGACGATACGCGTACAGGCCGATATGCCGGTAGATCGGCGGCTCGGCCACCTCATGCCTGTCGCGAATATTCGGAAGCACGGTCTTCGAGAAATACATCGCGTAGCCCTGCAGGTCGAACACGGCCATGGTGCCGGTCACGCTGCCAGCGCGTTTCTTCTCCAGGAAGGCCTTGAGCGCTTCGCCTTTCAAATGGACGATCGGCGTGCCCATCGGTATGGCGGCGTCGCGTTTCATCGTAGCGATCAGCTCGTCGACGACATGCGGAGGCGTGAGCACCGCGTCGCCCTGCAAGTTCACCACGATCTCGTAGCCCGGGAGCGTTGCGGCGACTTCGGCCACGCGATCGGTTCCGGTCGCGCAGGCGGCACTCGTCATCGCAACTTCGGCTCCGAAAGCCTCACAAAAATCTTTCAACCCCTCATCATCCGTGGCGATGACGACGCGGTCAGCCGAAGAAACCGCCTTGGCGATGCGCCAGACGCGTTCGATCATGCTCGTGCCGGCAATCAGGGCTTTGGGCTTGCCCGGATACCGGGTCGACGCCATGCGCGCGGGAATGACGATCAGGGCTGGCATACGCGAGTGAAGAATAACGTCTCGTTCTAGCATAGCACGGGCCAAAAGAAAAGGTCCCGATCCCGACCGCAACGCGTTACGTTTCCGCCACGACGTTGAAGTACGCGCAAAAAAGATCCTGAAGGCGCTTCGGCACGTGCCGACCCAGGAATCCGTGGATGGCGTCATGCAACCTGCGGTGCTTGCGCCACAACGGCTCAGGAAGCCCGAGAATCGTTTTTGGGTAGAGAGAAAATCCACTCGGCCTCAGCGCGACGTTCTTGAAACCCTTAAGCATCGCCTTGATTTCGCGCGGCGTAAAATACCGCACGGGCCCGTTCTTACGGGCATGTCCGACGATTTTCAGATACGTCAGGAAGCACCAGCCTTGGAGGCCTGTCAGGCTGAGCGCGTTGGGAAATGAGCCCATGACGAGCAGTGTGCCGCCGGGCTTCAGGACGCGCCGGATCTCGTCGATCGCCTTGCGCGTGACGTCTTTATGGTTATGAAGGAAGACGGCCGAGACGATACAGAGGTCCATGGACGCTTCGCGGATCGGCAGACGATCGATGTCTCCATGCACCAAAAGAAGCGGCGTCCGCTGCTCGGGCGGGCTTGCCGCGTAACGTTCATGGAATTTCTGCATCATCACGAGCGAGCTGTCGACGCCAACGTAGGCTTCGAAGACCGTCCGCGGCAAAAGATACTTGGCGACGCGGCCGTAGCCGCACCCGAGGTCAAGCACGCGCGTGCCGGGCTTGGCATGCGCAAGAACGAATTCGATGCTTGATTGCGTTTTTCTCGATTCAGACACCTCATCGACGGCCGAGACGGCCGCGTGGATCTCGTTTTCGTTCGCGAGCTCGTTCCAATTCTCGATGCCGGTCTTGTATCCCGGCGTCCTCCACCACCACGCGCCGCCCGGCTCGATCGGTTCGGACAGGATCAGGCGGGCCAGGCTTTTCCGTTCTTCTTGATCAGGCATGGTCCAGTGATCACAGCTGTTTCTTACCGAAAATCTTACGGGTACTTTGCGGGTTTCACGCCAAAAAGTCAAAACGGAGCCTTAGGGCTGCCATTTTTTGCGAGGCGGGACTTTTTTACCTTTCTTGCGGGCTTCGGACAGGCCGATCGCGATCGCCTGCTTCCGGCTCGTGGCCTTCTTGTCGGAGCGGCCGCTTTTCAATTGGCCGCGCTTCTCCTTGTGCAAGGCACGCTCGACGTCCTTGCTGGCCGAGGGGCTATAGCGTCGTGTCATAGGGAAAAATACGAATCAGGCATTCCTCTCAAACGGACGGTGGATCTCCGAAATTCTTTCATCGGTCCGAGAAACGGTTGACATGCGAGATTTTTTATGGTAGATCTCATCACACCAGCCGCTCTTGGCCGGATGAGAAGGAGTGTGTTTCGATGACGGTATTCTGTCTCGTCGTAGAAAGAGGATCTCTGGGTGATCACATGCGCGACGTCCTGTTCCTGGGAGCGGTCGCCCTCCTCCAGGATCGCAGCGAAGAACGGGCGCTCAGGAGCTCGCAGTGCGAAGGTGTGGTACGGACCGAGTTCCGGCCGGCACAGCTCGGCAGCATCTGCGGTACGAAGTTCGCCGCCTCGCTCGACACCGATCATGGCCGCGTAGAGATCACCTACATCGTGCGCGATCGGGACATCGACAACGAGACCGCGCGGCAAGCGTATTTCGACCGAATTCGCGGCGAAGGCGGTTCGCCGTGGATCTCGGGAACACTGGAGTTCACGGACGACGACCTCGCGTGCTATCGGGCCGTCCCGCCGACCCGCGCCCGCCAGAACTGAACGTCTCAGGCACCTCGCAGGCTCACCGCCTGCGTTTTTTATCTTCGTTGAAGATTGCCGGCAGGAAACACTTTTGCCGAAATCGTCGCATGTCGTTCCAGATATGCCTTCACCAGTCGATGCATCCCGTCGAGAATCACGAGCCGGTGGTTGTAGTCCGTGACGATGATCGGAAATCCAAGATCAGCTTCCTCCATTCTTTTCCAATGCGTCGTCGTCCCCTCTTCTTTCCTGATGACTTCCCACGGCATCAAATTCCAATCATCCGTACCATCTTTCTCCCAGACGGGCATATCGAAATGCCAAAGCAATTTTTCCAAAGGAATCTCAACCACGGGAAGCGGGAGTTCCCGGAGCCTCACCGTATTCACGAACAGGCTCAATCCAGCGTCGGTCAACACGCGTGGTGGATGCTTGTGTTCCATACATCGCAATCGCCTACCCCAGCCGTTCAAAGACTTTAGAAACCGTGGCGTAAAAATTTCCCACGGCGCCCGCAGCCACGTCGCTCCGACGCTGCGCTCTCGCTTTCGCATCGCTGATCGAGAGAAGAATATTGTTCTTGTCGGTTGAACCGATGCGCTGGGTCGATTCCAAACAGCCGTTCAATCTCGCGATTGCGTCGTCGCTATCTTCCCGAGGAGCATCTTCCTCTTGCAATAGGGAAACGATATCAAGATATTCTTGAAAGACGGGTTCGAGAACTTCCTGCACCAACGTCGGGATCTCAGCCTCTTTCACCCAGCCGGTCGATCGGGCATAGGCGAGCACGGAATCCACATACTCCCCGTGAGAACGAACGCGCGCCCTTTCCGTTTTTTCTTTTTCTCGTTTTGCCGCCATTCTCCTCGTCCCGTTCCAGGGCGTCTCAGCCTCTACCCCGGATGCTCCGGCATCAAAAATTTCTTGCTCGCAGAACACGATGACGTCGGGCGTCGAGCGGAGCTTGTCGGATTCGTTCCAAAGAAATGTCATCGCGGATTTTTTCCCACCCTTTCGCAACAGGGAAAGGAAATTGCGCATCAGGCGATCTTCTTTTTTCGCGCCGACGAGCACCTCAAGACGATCGGCGATCGCGTCGCCTTCCGATTCGACAGATTCCGCTGCCGTTCCCTCACCGAAGCGTTCAGACATAGGCCGTAAAAAGAGATCCGATAGATGTACGAATTTATTCCAGGTGCTGCACGATGAGCTGCGCGATCGCTTCCAGTTCTTGATCCGGGGATTCGCTCCTTGGGCCCGGACGGTACAGGAATTTTCTCGGTTCGTACTCTAGAATGCCCGCATCCAGTTCTGTTCTAGGAACCACATGGAGGTGC
>CAYYII010000041.1:0-6834 GCA_964471445.1 uncultured Gammaproteobacteria bacterium | reverse complement strand
CCAGGGCGTCGACGTCGGCGGAGCGGGGGACCAAGGCATCATGTACGGCTACGCCACGGTCGAGACGCCGAGCCTCATGCCTGCGCCAATCGCCTACGCGCATGCGATGGCTTCAAGCTTGGCCGATCTGCGCCGGCATGATCCCACGTTTTCTTGGCTGCGCCCCGACGGCAAGACGCAGGTCACGATGGATCGCGGGCGCGTCACGACGGTTGTCGTCTCGACGCAGCACGCGCCCGACGTCGCACAGGAAGAAATCCGCGCCCGTGTTTCGGAGCGCGTGATCGCGCCGGTCATCGGCTCCCTTGAAGGTGTCGAAATTCACATCAATCCCACGGGCCGATTCGTTGTCGGCGGATTCACGGCCGATACGGGACTCACAGGCCGCAAACTGATGGTCGATACCTATGGGGGGATCATTCCGCACGGAGGCGGGGCGTTTTCCGGAAAGGATTCCACTAAAGTCGATCGTTCGGCCACGTACATGGCGCGCTTTGCTGCCAAGAACCTGGTCGCCGCGGGTTATGCCAAGAAATGCATGGTGTCCGTGGCCTACGCGATCGGCAAGGCCGATCCGGTCATGTTGACCGCGCGTTCCGAAGACGGCCGCGACCTGTCTCCGCTCCTGCAGAAATATTTCGACTTCCGCCCGCAGGCGATCATCGAGCGCCTGGATCTGCGCAAGCCGATCTTCCGCGACTCCGCCGCCTACGGCCATTTCGGCCGCGATCGTTTCCCTTGGGAACGCCTGATCGAGCTGAAATGAAAGAAAGACGCGCGCTCGCGCGTCTTTTGTGATAGAATCGACACATGATGCCCTCAAAAAAATTCGCCATCCTCGGGTTCGCCATTCTCCTTCTGGCCGCTGCCGGAACGGTCTTTGCGTTTCGCGGCGTGATCCGCGATGACGTGGCCGCTCGTTTCAAACCGCAGCTCCCCGAAGCCCAGGTCTACGTGCCGGAGCCTCCGGCCCAACCCGTCGGTATTTCGCCGACGCCTGGAGAAAAGCCCACACCCGCGCCGACGCCGACGCCGGCTCCGAAACCGACGACACAGCCCGGTTCGAAGGGCGCGAACTTAGCCGTACCCTTCACCTCGCAAGCCCCGAAAGCCGATTGGAGCATGCCGTACCAAGAAGCCTGCGAAGAGACGTCGCTTCTCATGGTCAATGCCTATTTGACCGGAGCCGGCGCCTTCACGCCTGCTACGGCGGATGCGCAGATCTTAGCGCTTGTCGACTGGGAAAAAGAACATTTCGGCTATTACGAAGACACGACCGCCGATGAAGTGGCGGAAATGGCGCGCGAACGATTCGGTTTCGCGAAATCACGAGCCGTCAAGATCACCTCGATCTCGGATATCAAAGCGCAAATCGACAAGGGCTTGCCCGTCATTCTTCCCGCCGCCGGACGCCAGCTGCACAATCCGAACTTCAGCGGAGCCGGACCGCTCTTTCACATGCTGGTCGTCAAGGGATACACCAAAGAAGGGAAGATCATCACGAACGATCCTGGCACGCGGCGCGGCGCGGACTACGTTTATGACGCGGACGTCCTGTGGAACGCCATTCACGACTGGAACGGCGGCGACGTCGAGCACGGCGCTAAAAAAATGATCGTGGTCGAGAAATAATTCCATCCTATGGAAAACCTCACGTTCGATCTTGAAGAGCTGTATCAGGCGGTAAAAGAACGTGCCCTTGCCGAAGCCGCTTACGAGCCGGAAGCCTGGAGCAGCATGATTGATGCTGTGCTCGAGGATCGCCAAGAGTTCGGAGAAGTGCATGATGATGAAGAACTTTCGGCCGTGAAGGAGCAGCTCAAGGAACGCTATCCGGAATTCAAAAGCGAAATTCCCGAAGCCTGAATGCAAAAAACATCCCTGTGAGGGGATGTTTTTTGATGGTGGGTCGGCCGGGGATCGAACCCGGGACCATCAGCTTAAAAGGCTGTTGCTCTACCGACTGAGCTACCGACCCGAGCGTCCGTACCGTATCAGAAAAACCGACACCTGGCAAGCCTCGTGTTATACTGGCGGCATATGCACTTCGCCTTTTCATGGGAATTTCCGGCGGCCGTGATCGGGGCTGTCGCCGTCTGCGCGGCAGCTGGGGCGCTGATCGTGATGATCGCCCGCGCCCATCACGGGCCATCCCATGCGGAATTGCTGCTGCTCGGTGTCTTGGCGATCGCTGGCGTGTGGACATGGAATACGCGCGTTGCGGTCGCTCAACGCCTGTTTCCTGACGGTACTGGCGTCATCGAGGAAGAGATCGCGCTCCAGCTCTTGACCCACGGCGATTGCGCGGCGTTTGTGGCGCAGACGGGACAAGGAAAAGACGATGGCGCCGTGTGCGTCGTGCGCGTGTTCAGCCTACATGGGCGCCATGTCGCCCCAAACGCGCCGCGAAAGTCATTTGAGTCGGCGTGCGATGTCACGCTGGATTCCGAAATTCGGACATGGACGTTCGCACGCGGCGCTTTGAAGGACTGGTGCGCTCGCTGAGCGTCAGTTGAAGTTCAGGCTGCCGCCGCCGTTTGCGCCGATGACCACGTACCAGATCTGCCCTTCGGAGAAGGGAATGCGTTGCCTGTTCGCGTCCATGACGCGCGTCGGTTCAGCCGGCGACTTTTTTTCCCAAAAACCCGTCTGCGCGACGCCATTTCGAAAGACGACCGCGTCGCCTGTTCCGATGGTTTGCAGGCCGATCAGCCCTTTGGCATGCGGATCTGAAATGTCCACCATGCCCATGGGGAGGACGACGACGGTGCGAGGCATGATCGGCGTGCCGTCGCGGTCGCGCATCTGCCGGCCTCGGCGCCAAAGCGCATAGCCGCTTGCTTCGTCGTCCCAGCGGAATTCAATCGCGTCGCCGCCGGTCGTGGCGACGGCGGTCACGATGGTCGCCGGCGTGCCGGTCGCCGCTTCGCGCTCGCGCGACGTCGCATCGACGGCTTCGGTCGTCGGCGACCACTGTTTTTTGTCGATCAGCGCCTTCAAGCGTTGGCTCGAGGTGTAGGTATTATGAGGCGCGCTTCTTCGCGAGTCTCGCCAGAAGGTCGAGCCGTTGCTGAATTCGTTGACGTCGTCCAAGCCGAGCGCGCCGCTCGCCAGCTCGGCCAGCGCTTCGTCGCTGCCGCCGACATGGGCGTAGAGCGCGTCATATTCGCGGGCCCACCGTAGGAAATACGGACGCGCGCTGCGCACCGGGCCGATCTCGGTCGCGCTAGCGCTTCGGAAGATCGCCAAATCTCGCGTGAGCCCACCTTCGACCGGCGCTTCCCAGACGACGTCGGCTTTCGCGATCCCGGATTGCGGCCGTGCGTCCGGATGATTGTCGATCATGATCGCGAGCGGCCTCGTATGGTCCGGCTCCGGCTCGGGTTCAGGTGCGGGTGGCGAAGTCAGCGTCACGATGCCGAGAGATTGGCGGATCCAAAGAGTGATCAAGCCTTCGCGGGCGAACATATTCCCCGCGATGTGCAGCACAGGAAAGCAAAGCAGGCCGATCAACAGGCCTGCGAGTCCCAGGAATTCTTTTCGTTCGAAGCGGCGCATGCGTACATCGTAACCCGTCCGAACTTCGATTGACAATGCGTCTTTTTCTTGATGGAGTGTGGCCAGGTCATGTTGGCCTTGCTTAAGCCTTTACCGGGGAGGAATCACATGCCGACGCTCGTCAAAGCGACGCTGGTCATGAGCGACCATCACCTCGGGGAGGGCAAGCCCAAACTCGAGGATTTTCCGCGCGAGAACGAAATCGCGTATCTCGAGATGCTCGAAACGCATCTTAAGATCATCGGTCCGGACGTCGCCTACCAGCATATCATCGGTGGCGATTGGCTCGATTACCACGTCGTCGAGTTCGAAGGTCGTTATGGCATCGTCCCGACAGAGGCGGCGGCGCTCGCCAAGACCGCTGCGATTCTGGCCGCGCATCCGGACTATTTCGAAGGCTTGCGGAACTTTGCCGCGCGTTTTCCGAATCTGACCTTCCGCATCTTCGTCGGCAATCACGACCTGGATCTGGCTTGGCCGAGCGTGCAGGAACTGATTCGCGCACGGCTTGTGTCGGCGGAAGACGCCGCGCGCGTGACGTTTCATCGGGAGATGCAGATCGCGGACTCGGTCCTATTCTGCCATGGTGACGGCTTCGATCCGTTTTCGGCCAATCCGCCGGAAGCGGAAACCTTCAAGGACGACGTCATGATCAGCCGTCGGGTCGTTGCCCTGATGCTTCTCATGTCGCTCCTCCTTGCCGGCGCCCTTTCAGGCTTCACGTTCGCGCTCGTCCCGTACACGTTCGCTGGCATCGCCGTCGGCGGAATCATTTCCTTCATCGCGCTCGTGTTGGCGTTCCGCTGGATCGCCGGCCACCTGGCCTTCCGATGGGGACGCACTGAACGGACGCTCAACGTGCCGATCGCGTCTTACATGAACGCGGGTCTCGGCACGCGGCTGAAAAAGTGGCTCTTTCCTGGCATCGGAAGGCGCGTCGATCATGGTGATGAGTGGATCCTGGGCGTTTCACGCAAATGGTACGCGCTGCCGCTGCTCCTGCCGATGATCGCGCTCGATGCCATCACGCTCAAGTTCCTCTATGTATTTCGGCGGCCGCGCGAGAAGTTCAATTCGCGCTTGATGCTGGATCTGTTCGCTTCGACCATGCATCCCGATCGCATCGAGAAGGAGCTCAATACGTTCTTGGCGACGCGGCCGGAAGTCTGCCATCTGATCGCAGGCCATACGCATGACGCTAAGATGGTGACGGTCAAAATCGGCGATCGCCAGGTCATCTATTACAATTCCGGCACCGCCATCCGCCAGGTCCGTACCTATAAGCCTGAAGCGCGGGCTGTGACCGCTTGGCCGAGGCTCGAGATCTTCTTTCGGCGAGTGCTCTATTACTGGGTGCACGCGCCGGTCAAGGCGGTCCTTTCGACCTTGGCGTACGCCGTGCTGCCGGTGACGCTTTTCGTCCTTCCTCCCATGCCGTTCCTCACGGCTTTGCGCTGGCCAGCCGCGCTTCTCGGGCTGTTCCTGATGCTCTGGTGGCAATTCGCCGCTGAGTACAAAGACGGCACGTTTTTCCGCTTCACGCCGCCGGAAGTCCTTGAGTACGACGACGGCTCCGTGCGTGTCCGCATTCTGCACTACGATCATGAGGCACGCCGCTTTCATGAGGTGACCGGACAGCAGGAAGCAGCTTGGGATCATCGCTGACGCTCGTGGCCCGTGCCGCGGGCTTTTCTTTTCTTGATTTTTCAAGCTTCTTCGGCTACGCTTGGCCAAGACTATGCAGAACGAAGGCTTCTTGGCACAACTGAAAAACGAGCACGCCGCTTTCGATGCGGCGCGGCGAGACATCATCGCTTTGGCCGCCAAAGCCCAGAGCGCTTCGAAGCGTGCGATCTTCGCTGTTTTGCGCGAAGATGAAACTGGGGCTAAGGGACTCTTAGCCGAAGCCGAAGACCTGTTTGAAGCGGTGCGAGCCAAGGCCGCCGTCAACGCGCGTTTGGCGCAGGAGGGCGCATATCGGGCCGCGCTCGAAGAATATGCCGAGGCGCGCTTTGTCGCACAGCTCGCCTGGCGAGGCGAAACGTCCGCGTTGGAAGGCTTTGATGAAGAGACGCAAATCGCGGGCTTATGCGATGCGGTCGGCGAAGCCGTCCGGCTCATGGCGTTTTTCGTCACGGCCGCGCGCGACGCTGAAGCGCGCGAGATGAAAACGCGGCTCGAGCGCGTCGTCGTCGGCTTGGACGCCATGGATTACTCCGGTTATCTGCGGACGAAATACGATCAAGCCCGTTCGCATTACCGCAAGGCGGAAGAGATCCTCTATGAGCTTTCGCTCCGCGGGCGTTGAGCGTCCGCGGGTCGCCGCGATCGTGCCGGCGTACAACGAGGAGAAAACCCTCGGCGACGTCGTGCGGGCGCTCAAGGCCACGGCTTCGATCGACGAAGTGATCGTGGTCAGCGATGGCTCCGGCGATCATACGGCCGAAGAGGCGGAAAAATCCGGCGCCGATCGCGTGGTACGGCTCGAGAAAAACGTGGGAAAGGGCGGGGCGCTCCTTTCGGGCGTGCGCTCGACGGCCGCCGAAATTCTCTTCTTCTGCGACGCCGATTTCCTCGGCCTGACCCCTCTTCATGTCGAGCGCCTGCTCGCTCCGGTCTTGAACGGCAGGCTCAAGATGTGCACGGGCCTTCGCGATCGCGGACCGATCGTCACGCGGCTCATCGCGCGGTTGCCGCTCCTCTCGGGGGAGCGCGCGCTGCGGCGCGAGGTGATCGAATCAGTCCCGCCGCGTTTCCTGGACGGGTTCCGTGTCGAGATGGCCCTCAATTATGCCTGTCGCGTCCGCGCCTGGCCGTACGGCTCAATTCCAACCATGGGTGTGAGCCAGGTCCATAAGACCCAGAAAATCGGCCTTTGGAGAGGGCTCCTGGCCTACGGTAAAATGGGGTGGGAGATCGGCGAAGGGCTCGTACGCGTCAATCTGGCGAAACAAGAATTTTTGCGAACATGATTCCGCTATTCCAAAACAAGAAGGTGACGGTCATGGGCCTGGGCCTGAACCAGGGCGGTTTGGGCGTTTCCAAGTGGCTGCTGCGCCAGGGCGCCCGTTTGACGATTACAGATCTGAAGGACCGCAAGGCGCTCGCGGTGTCGATTCAAGAGCTCGATCTCTTGCGCAAGAAGCTTGGCAAGAAGGCGCATCCGATTCGGTATGCGCTCGGCGAGCATCGTGAGGAGGATTTTACGAAGGCCGACGTGGTCATCCAGAATCCCGGCGTGCCGCGCGATTCGAAATTTTTGAAGATCGCAAAGGC
>CAYYII010000040.1:0-7009 GCA_964471445.1 uncultured Gammaproteobacteria bacterium | reverse complement strand
ACTTTCATGCGTGTATAGTGTACTCATGAACACGCAAAAAGCCAAAAGTTTAAAGTCAAAAGCGAGACGTCAAAAGCTTGAGGTTCAAAGTTTGGGCTTTTGATCTTTGGTTTTTTATGCCGACTCATCGCCCCAAACTTCTCCTTCTCGTGACGTCCTCGGCTTGGGGAGGCGCGGAACGCTATGTCGCCCGACTCGCCCGCGCCGCCACCGACGAATTCGACGTAACAGTGGCCGCAGGATCTTCGCCGCGGCGCGAACTGTTCGCAGCGCTGCCCGCCGATGTGCGCGTGATCGAAGTACCGGAACTGCAGCATCCGATCTCGCCGTGGCGAGATCTCAAAGCCGTGCTCGCCGTGCGCGCGCTGATCGACCATGAAGGATTCGATCTCGTGCACGCGAACAGCAGCAAGGCGGGGCTCATCGGCGCCCTGGCCGCTCGTCTCGCGCGATGCCGGCCTCCCGTCATCTACACCGCGCATGGCTGGGCGTTTCTTGAACGGCGCTCTGCCCTCTTTCGTTTCGTCCTGCGGCTCAGCGAGAAGATCGCTGGGCATTGGCGCGCCGCCACGATCACGCTCTCGGCCACGGAACGAGAGGTCGCATTGCAAGAACGTCTTTCGCCATCGGAACGATTGTCCGTCATTCCACTCGGCATCGACCGCGACGAAATCGCGTTCCTCGACCACGATGAAGCGCGTGCCAAGCTCGCCGAGCTTTGCGGAACGCGTTTGGACCGCCTGATCGTCGGCACGATAGCCAATAGTTATCCCGCCAAAAATCTGCCGATGCTCTGCGAAGCCTTCGAGGACCTGGCAGCGGAATTTCCCGATCTCGATCTCGTCATTCTCGGGGACGGACCCGAGATGAAGAAGCTGCGCGCGCTGCATGCCGGGCTCCCGCATCGCGATCGCGTCTACCTGCCCGGAGCCGTGCCGAACGCAGCCGCGCTTTTGAAGGCCTTCGACGTCTTCACGCTGTCTTCTACGAAGGAGGGCCTCCCATGGACAATCCTCGAAGCCTCATTGGCCGAGATTCCGATCGTCGCCACGCGCGTAGGCGCTTTGCCAGAACTGATCGAAGACCGCCGGACCGGCCTGCTCGTACCGCCTGGAGATCGCGCTGCGCTGCGCCGAGCCCTGCACGACGTCCTTTCCGATCGCAGCCTCTATCAAGAACTCAAAAGCGGCGCGCCGCGGATCGCGGAGCGCCGCTCGGGCACAACGATGACGGAAGCCGTGCTCGCGCTCTACAGGAAGCTCAGCCGCCGGACGTGACGATCTGATCGCGCTGCCCGGCGATCGATTCCACCAATTCCAACTTGTCCGGATAGAGCGCCCGGGCCTCCTTGATGATGGCGTCGCTTTTGACGTGATCGCCAAGCGCCCACGCCCCGATCGCGCCGACAAGATCCCATTGGACATTACGAACGTTGGCTTCGGCCGACGCTTTTTGCAGCTTCACGAGATCCTGCCAGCGGCGCTGATTCAGAAGATGCAGCGTGCCGTATTCCACTTGATCCCAGGCATCCTGTGAGGCTTTCACTTCCGGATGCGCGGCCAGGTAGCGGGCGGCTTCGGTCGGATCGCGGAACTCCAACTGCCAGCGCATCCACCAGCCGCCGCCGATCGGATTTTCAGGATCAAGTTCGCCGAAACGCTTGATGTGCGTTTCTGCTTCATCGAGATCGTTTTTCTCCCAGGCGATCTGCGCGAGGATGATCTCGACTTCATGGCGGTTCGGGGAGCGTGCGGCCGCCCGTGCCGCGGCGTCTTCAAGCGCTGCTTGCTGCTCGACCGTCCGCGGGCCGAAACTCAAGTAGGAAGAGGCGATGACCAGGGCTTGGACATAATCGTCGCGGTTCTTGAAGCGGCGATATTCGTCTTCGGCCAAATCGATCAGGATGGGGCGATAGGCGCCATTCAGATAGTCCCCGCGTGATTGGCTCAGGTGCGAAACCGCGGCTCTAATGCTGCGTTCATAATACGGCGAGGGGTTCTCGCGCAATTTGGTCAGCAAGCCATTCCAATCGTCAGCCGAAACACCTTGTTGCGACAGCGCCATGATCATCTGCGCCGTGATCTTGGCGGTACGAATCGTGGCCGCGACCGTCATCAGGCACCAGACGCTGAGGACCGCCGCCAGGACGGCCAGCGGAATGCCCGCCTGACTCGATTCATCGGATCCTTCTTCAAGCGGTTCCACCGCGCCAGCCTCAGCAGCGATAAGGGAGAACATGAAGAAGAGCGCCAAGTACGACATCGGCGTTTCGAAAATGAAGAGATTCGTGCCGACCTGCGAGCAGGCGGCCACGACCAACGCGGCTCCGGACGCCCAATCAGTGCGCTTCTTGGACGCGGCGAGACGGCCGGCGAAAATGAACACGGCGAGATACGCCAAGAGGCCGATGATGCCGAGGTTGTGCAGCATCTCGAGCACGAGGTTGTGCGGGCGATCTTGGCGCGTTTCGTATTCGCCGAAGCGCAGGGTCTTCGGATCGTAGTTGAAATAATATCCGTCTTCGAAATTTTCCGGACCCCAGCCGAGGAGCGGATGCTGCGTGATGCCTTTCACCGCGTTTTCCAAGAGCAGCTTGCGCGAACCGCTCGTCTCCTGGAAATACTGGATCGACAGACGCTCGGTATAGAGCCAACGCTTGAACGGATAGACTTGATTGCCGATCAGATAGGCCGCGATCGCCAAGATCACGACGCCGAGTCCGATCAGACTGAATTTCCGGGCCCGTTTTCCGCCGCGAAGGGCGGCGATCAGCGAGGCGACCAGGATGCCGATCGCGACGCCGAGCAAAGCGCCCTTGGATTTGGTCGTAAAAATACCGATGAGGACGATCACGCCCGCCGAAGCCCAAAGCCAGCGAAGCCCCGTCCTCCAATACCGCAGCGTCAGCCAGCCGCACAGGAAAAGATGCGGCACGAGATATTGACCGAGATAACTGGCATTGCCGAGTGAAGCCGAACCACGCACGTCGACGGCGCCAATGGCCGGAAATGCGACCTGGATCATCGCATGGAAAGACAGGATGATCGCGGAAATCGTGGCGGCGATGACGGGCTGTACAAGAACCTTCCGCCACGTCGCGCCGGCCATCAGGAAAAAGGCGAGGAGATGGTATTGGAAGAAAAGGCCCGTCAGGCGGTCGGGTTTGGACCACATGCTGCGATGCATATTGTCGCCCAAAAGCATGGAAACCGTCGCGATCGCGAAATACGCCAGGATCGCATACAAAAAAGGCGTCTTCGACGGCCGGAATTCCTTGCGCCGAAACGCCAAGAGCACGTAGCACGGAAACAGGACTTCGACCAGGATCTGGAACGTCTCGATCTTCCCGGTCACCCAAGGATAGAGGTGGTTCAGCCAGACGATGAACGGAATCGCGAAGAGCGCGAAGAGGCCGTAGCGGACGAGCTTCAGGAGGAACGAATCGAGCGGTTTCAACGGGACGTTCTGCATAGTGGATATGCGATGGAATAGATGTCGCCTGCGCCCATGATGAGCATGATAGCACCTTTCGGATCGATCGCCTCCAGCTGGTTCAAGGCGTCTTCTGGCGAGGCAGCATACGAGACATTCGGCACCTTGTTGCGTTTTTTGATCGCTTCAACCAACAGACGCGAAGAAATGTCATACTCCCCTTCTTTGCGTCCTTCGACGCCGTAGATTTCCGCCATGATGAGCTGGTCCGCGCCGTCGAAAGCCGGGACGAACGCCTCGAACAATTTGCGCGTGCGTTCATGATGATGCGGCTGGAAGGCGACGATCAGCTTGCGTCCCGGAAAAAATTCTTTCGCGGCCTTGAGCGTCGCTTCGATCGCGTCAGGCGTATGGCCGTAATCGGAGATGATCGGGGCGCCACCGCGTTCGCCTACTTTTTCAAAACGCCGCCAAATACCCGAAAATCCGGATAAGGCGGCACGCGCCGCCTGCTCTTCAACGCCGAGCGCGCGCGCCGCGCCGAGCGCCGCCAGCGCATTCAGCACGTTGAAAGCGCCAGGCACGCGCAGCTCCAAGCCCCGCCAAGCCACGCCATCCTTCCAGACCGCATCGAAGCGCTGAAGCCCCTCAAACGTTTCATGGCATTCGGCGCGCAAGTCGGCATCGGGACCAAAGCCAAACGTGCCGTTCGGTTGCGTCAGCCCGCCAAACGCCTCACGACTACCCGCGTCGTCGCCGTTCCAGGCAAGCGGACCGTCCGGAGGAAGCTTGGCCGCGAAAGCTTGGAACGCCTTCTGGATATGTGCGAGATCGCGATAATAGTCGAGGTGATCTTCGACGATTTTCGTTACGACGACCATCCACGGCCACAGGCTCATGAACTGTTCCCGGTATTCGCAGGCTTCGACGACGAGAAGATCGCTCTTGCCGACGCGCAAGTTGCCGTAAGCGAAATCCGGTACGCGGCTGCCGACGATCACGGTCGGATCCAAACCGGCTTTTTCAAGGATGAGGCCGAGCATCGCGGTCGTCGTCGATTTTCCGTTCGTGCCGGAGATCGCGATCGTCTTGCGGCTTCGCGAAAGCAATCCGAGAAATTCGAAGTATCCGAGCTGCGGGATTCCGAGCGCCGCGGCGGCTTGGCGTTCGACCTGCGTCTCCGGCGCGGCCGAAGTATAAATGAGGAGATCGAGATCCGGTGCCACGTTCTCCGCCGACGGATCGACGACACGAACGCCCGCGCGCTCGGCATCGGCGGTGACGATCGAGCGCGCCGTGTCGGAACCGCTCACGTCCTTGCCTTGCAGACGCAAAAATTTGGCGACGGCGGAAACGCCGATGCCGCCGATGCCGACGCAATGCACGCGATGCACGTGCTCCAAATCGAATGCCATATCAGTGCCAGCCTACCCGTTCGAGGCCGAATGTTCAAGACGAAAAACCCGCCGTTTGAAGACGGCGGGAGGCCTGATCAGGCGGCCAGGGACGTAGCCCGGCGTTCGATGATCCTCGGCTTGAGGAGCTGCAGAGAGACTGCGTAGATACTTCCTTGGATGGCTTCGCCGACGAAGTTCCGACGTGCCGGCTGCGAGAGGACGACGGACTGCACTCGATGCACCGCTTCGTGGGCGCAGACCGTCCAGGCCTGCATCTCCAAGCCCGTCCTCGCCCGCATCTCGTCGGGCTCGATCAGGATCGCGCGCTGGCCGCGCCGATCGATCTCGCACAGGCGGCGGAGCATCTCCGTTTCGACCCGTTCGCTCCTGAACTCGAGTTTGCGCACCTGAAGCCAGAACATCGGCCTCGCGACGCTAGCTGAGATCACGCCGTCGCCGGTGACGATCTCGGCCCCGAGCCGCAAGGCGTACTTGTACTGGGTGACGTCCATCTCCACTTCACGATCCTTGGTTGTCATTCGCGCATTTCCTCCTCTATGCGTTCCTGAACCCACTACCTAAAAGACCCGTTCACCTTTACACCTTTACAGCCAAATGTCAAGCTGTCTTCATCCCCGCCAAACGCAAGGAGATCTCCATGTCCAGCGATAGAAATGCGGGCAGCGATGAGGCTGCCAACCAAGAGAAGGCACCCGTCAATCCAGACAAGGTGATCGTCAAAGTCCGTCCGCGCATCGAGGATCTTCCCAAGAAGGACCACCCGAAGCGTGAAGCCATTCAAGAGCAAAACGAGCGGAACAAGCAGCAGGCTGACAAGGCCGCTGATACCGCCACGAAGAAGGTGCGTGAAGCCGTCCGTGACGCGAGCTCCGGGGGGCGCAAAGCTCAGGTCGACGCGGCCGCGAAGGAAGCCGATCGCGCGGCGGAAGCGCTGCCTGGCGGAGCCATCCGCGACATCACCGTCGATATTCCCGGCGAAACCCCGATCGTGCGGGAAGCCAAGGAGGGCAGCCCGCCGACTCCGGCGCCTGCGAAACCATGAACGCTCGAGTCCCGACACGATTTCGGGACTTTTTTCTTTAATAAGGACGACACTGGCGAAAATCAAACGCCTCCGCTAGACTGGCCCCATATGTTTGATGCCTACAAAGGAGCATCGATCCTCGTGACCGGCGGCGCCGGCTTCATCGGATCCCACCTCACCGATCGCCTGCTCGAACTCGGCGCTAATGTCGCCGTTCTTGACGACCTCTCGACCGGCAAGAAGGAAAATCTGGCCCAGCACGCCGGCAATTCTGCTTTTACCTTCATCCATGGCAACGCAAACGATTGGGCCACGCTCGATCGCGTCTTTGACGCCCATAAGCCCGAGTACGTTTTCCATCTCGGGGCGTTCTGCGGCGTGAAGCGCGTCGAGGAGCATCCCCTCGACGTGCTGAAAGATATCGACGGCATCCGCGCTATCTTCGAATTCTGCAAGGATCGCAAGATCAAGAAGATCCTCTATTCTTCGTCTTCAGAAGTCTACGGCGAACCGCTCCAGCTTCCTTCATTCGAACATGGCCCGCTCAATCCCAGCCCGATTGATCCGTACGCGCTGGTCAAAATGTTGGGAGAAAACCTCTGCCATCACTATTTCGCGCAATACGGCTTGCCGACCGTCGCGCTCCGCTTCTTTAACGTCTACGGCCCGCGCCAGGAAAGCTCGCCTTACGGCTTCGTCGTCGGCATTTTCTTGGAGCGCGCGCTCAAAGGCGAAACACTCCAGATTTTCGGGGACGGCACGGCCACGCGCGACTTCGTCTTCTACAAGGACAACGTCAACACCATCCTGACCGCAATGCTCAAGACTGAAACCAACGGCGAAACAATCAACGTCGGCAAAGGCATCCCGACGACCATCCAAGAGCTGGCCGAGCAAGTCGTGGCGCTCAGCGGCAAGGGTCTGAAGATCGAACACGTGCCGCCGCGCTCATACGAAATCAAATATCGCACGCCGGATGTCAGCAAGATGGAGCGCCTGATCGGCTGCCGCGCCGAAACCCCCCTCAACGTCGGGTTGAAAGAAACCTACGAGTACATGAAAAAGAAGCATGGCGTCGCGTAAACGCGTCCTGATCTACTCCGCTTTTTACGAGCCGTTCGTCTCCGGGGCCGAG
>CAYYII010000039.1:0-7033 GCA_964471445.1 uncultured Gammaproteobacteria bacterium | reverse complement strand
CACGCCGTCGAACCAGGCCTTGGCAGCATCAAGCTGCGGATCGCGATCACTGTCGTAATCCTCCGCGGTGCGGTCGACGACGTAGTTCGGCGTGATGCCGTTGTCGTTGATGTTGTTGCCTTTCGGCGTCAGCCATTCGGCAATCGTCAGCTTGACCGACGCGCCGTCGCCGAGATCGATCAGGTCTTGGACCGAACCTTTTCCGAAGGTCTGCGTGCCGATCAAGATCCCCTTCCCGAGGTCCTGCAAGGCGCCAGCGACGATTTCGGAAGCCGAAGCGGAACCGCCGTTCACCAAAATGACGGTCTTGAGATCCTTGAGGCGACCACGGCCGGTCGCTTGATGCGTATCGCTCGTACCGTCGGAGTAGCGTTCGGAGACGACCGTCTCGCCCGGGCTCCATTCGCCGAGCATCTGGACCGCGACGTCCAAATAGCCGCCCGGATTATTGCGGAGGTCGAGAATCAAGCCGTCGATCGCGCGTCCCCGCACGTCGGTGACGGCGTCCAAGAAACGGTCGAAGGTATCGCTGTTGAAGTTCGTGACGGTGATGATGGCGATCTTCTCGCCCTTGGCCGAGGTCGTGTACGTCGTCTTGACGCTCTCGATGGCGATCGTGTCGCGCGTGATCGTGAAGGTCCGTGGCGCCGTTTCCTTGCCGCGCAAGATGATCATTTTCACTTTCGTCCCCTTGTCGCCGCGAATGCGGTGGACCGCGTCGTCAAGCGACATCCCGAACGTGTCCGCGTCGTCGATCGAGATGATCCGGTCGCCCGCTTTCAAGCCAGCTTTCTCAGCCGGCGATCCGGCGAGCGGCGCGACGATCACGAGGTCTTCTTTCTTCACGCCGATTTCGGCTCCGATACCTTCGAACTTGCCGGACAGCTGCCGACTGAATTCTTCGGACTCGACGGGCGCCAGGAAAATCGAGTGTGGATCGCCGAGCGAAGCGACCATGCCACGAAGCGCGCCGTAATACATTTCCTTCTCATCGACCGGCTGCTTGACGTAGCGCTCGCCGATGACGTTCCACAGGTCCCAAAATTGCTTGAAATCGACTTTGCCGCCGGACCGGTCAAGTTCGGCGTTCACGAATTCGATCGAACCCGAAGCCGAGCCGGTCGGACCGGGCGCCTTTCGGCCCGCGCCCATGCGGTAACCCCAGAAAAATGAAGCGGCAATAAGGACAAGCGCCAGGTAGGCGCCGACGGCTTTTCGAGCGCGGTTGTTTTCCGGAATATTCATGCGATATCTTCTTCACGGATGATTTCGGCACCGACCTCGGCGAAGCGCTCTTCGATGCGCTCGTAGCCGCGGTCGATGATTTCGGCTCCTTGCAGAATGGTCTCGCCGTCGGCGAGGATGCCCGCCACGAGCAATGTCGCGCCCGCGCGCAAGTCCAGGCTTTTGATCTCGCGGCCGTAGAGCGGCGTGGGTCCGGAGATGAGGACGCGATGGGGATCGCAGATAACGGCGTTCGCCCCCATCTTAACCAATTCGTTGACAAACCCGAAACGGCCCTCGTACAAAGGCTCATGAATAAGGCTGGTACCGACGCATTGGGTCGCTAGGACGCCGAACGGGGCCATGAGATCGGTCGGAAGGCCCGGATAGGGCATGGACTGGTACTTGAAGGCCTTGAGCGTATCCGGGGCGGTGACGCGGACCCAGGTATCTCCAATTTCGACGTGCGCGCCGATCGCCCGTAGGCGCTGGGTGACGATATCGAGATGATCCGGACGGACGCTCTCGATCGTCAGGTCGCCGCGCGTGAGGGCCGCCGCAACCATGAAGGTACCGGCTTCGATCTGATCCGGAATGATTTCATGTTCCGCACCATGCAGCGTTTCCACGCCGTCGATCACGACCGTATGGGTGCCATGTCCTTGGATGCGCGCGCCCATCTTGTTCAGGAAATTCCCGAGATCCTCCGCATGGGGTTCAGCGGCGGCGAGCTTGATCGTCGTGCGGCCCTTGGCGGTCGCGGCGGCCATCATTAAGTTTTCGGTGGCGGTCACGGAAAATTCCGGCAGGACGACCTCGCGGCCTTCGAGTGCCGAGGCACGCAAGAGATATCCTTCGGTCCCGCGTTCGCAAGACGCGCCGATCGCCGTCAGCGCCACGAGATGCGTGTCGAGCGGGCGATTGCCGATAATACAACCGCCCGGCTCCGGCAATTCCACTTCGCGGAAACGCGAGAGCATCGGACCCAAAAATAAAACCGACGAACGCATGCTGCGCATCGCCTTGCGATCCAGTTTCGCCGGATCTGCGTGCTTGGGATCGATCTTCACCTCGTGCTCCCCCGTCCATTCCGCCGTCACGCCGAGGCTTCGCAGGATATCGAGCATGCGCTCGACGTCGCGGATGCGAGGAACGTTTTTCAAGAGGCACGGCTCGTCCGTGAGCAGGGTCGAGGCCAGGATCGGCGTCGCGGCATTCTTCATGCCCGCCGCGCGAAGCCGGCCACGGAGCTTTTTTCCGCCTTGAATTCGCAATCGACTCATAGTACGATTTGGTCGGAGACAGCATACTCTTCCATGAACTCACACGCAAGACGATTTCTCAGCTGGACCTTCATCATTACCTTCTTCGTCCTCGCCCCGGTCATCATCCTTTCGACGGCCGGGTATCGTTATAATTTCGAACGCGGCCGCCTCGAACGGACGGGGGTCGTGGTCGTCGAAAGCCGGCCGGCCGGCGCGAGCATCAGCTTGAACGGCAAGCCGCAAAAAGCGGAAACGCCGGCGCACCTCGGCAAGGTCACCCCCGGCACCTATGCCGTGCGGGTCGAGAAGGCCGGCTATCAATCCTGGACAAAGACCGTCTCGGTCGGCAGCCGTGAAACGGTTTTTTTGAATCGTATCTCGCTGTTCCGCGCGGAAGCTCCAAACCTGTTCAAAGAGACGGGCGCGCAGGCCTCGGCCGCCTTTTCCGCCGACGCGCGATACGGCGCGGCGGTCGCTTCCGCCTCGTCCGGTTCCGAACTGACAGTCATCGACACCAAAACCGGTGCGGCGCATCTCCCCTACCGCTCGAGCGCGACGGCATCTTCGCTGACCATGCATTGGTCCCCGAACGGGCGATTCTTGCTTATCACGCGTACCGGAACGACGCCTTCGTTCCTGGTCTGGAGTGCGAATGATCCGGAAAGCGTCCGCGATCTTTCGACCAGCGGATCCGCGGCGTTCGATGAAGCCTTCTGGGCGCAAGACGCGGATCGCCTCTACGCCTCCGCGAAAGGAACGCTCTATGAAATCGATACAGCGTCTCTCACCTCCTCTCCGACGGGGCCTTCGATCAATCAGCCAGTCATCGCGAACGGCATCCTCTACGGCATCAGCGTTGATGGCAGCCCCGCGCTCGTCCGCCGCGCTTTGAACCAAAACGCTTTTGAAACGATTGCACAGCTGCCCAGCGCTGGTTTCTCTCCGGTTGCCGGCGGAGACCGCCGGATCACCTACGCCTCGCTCTCCAGCGACAAGCTCTTCACGATCGATCCCTCTGGGGATCGGCCGACGGCTTTCGAAGGTCGCGGTCACGATGGCGCCTGGTCGGCGGACGGTTCGCGGCTTTTGTATTGGAACGAATTCGAACTGCGCCTGTACGACGCGCGCGCCGGATCGGACGAGCTCATCAACCGCGTCGGTAGCCCCATCGCCCGCGCGGCGTGGCAGCGTCCGGAATGGACCGCCATCTACGCATCCGGAACGACACTCTACGCCATCGAAACGACTGATACTTTCGGACGCGTGATCGCGCCGCTCGCCGAATTTGAAACCGTGCAAAGTTTTGCCATCAGCTCGAACGGGGATCTCGCGTTCGTCTTTGGCATGAAAAATGGAGTCGACGGACTTTGGAAACTGCGATTGCGGTAAATGAAAAATCGGCCAGCATCCCGAATGGCGATGCTGGCCGACCAGAGCCGCGGACTAGTTGCGAACGAAGAGGAACCGATGAGGCTTGAGCTGCTGGGTGTTCGACGTGGCGCACACCAGGCCCAACCGGCGGCCCTCGGACTTGAAGAGATAGGGGGCACTGCAATAGCCGGGAGGGGCGTGGGGCTCGAGCCAGGCAGAAGCGAGAGCGACCACGGGATCCTCGCCGTTCCACGCGTCCTTGGCGTAGACGAGCAGCTCGGCGAGGGTCGCAGGACGCCAGCCTTGGCGATCGGCGGCGACCTTGATCTCCGCTGTCGTCATCGGGTCCTGAGCGCCGAGATCCTCGTGGGTGAAGATCCGCATCTGCGCGACCTCAGCCACCGGCCGCGCAAAGGGAAAGTTCTGCTCGTTGATGCCGGGGTTGACGTAGACGAGGCGGGCGTCGGCGATCATACCGGCCAGGTTCTGTGGATGCTTGGACAAGACGTGCTCCTTTGACTTGAGTTCAGGGTTTCGTTCCCTTTAGAGGGACTTACGGGCCGTTCGAAACGGCGCGAGAATATAGGCACTCTTGCACAAAAAGTCGTTTTTGTCAATAGCAATCGACAAAAACTTGAGAGAAGAGTTCTTTCAAATCTCTACAAGCGCATTGTCACCGATGCTTGTGCCCGCGCGGCAACGTGGAATGCGCAGAAATGACGGTCGCGTTGGCGCCGATCAGGCTGTCGACGATGCGCTCCGAACAGTTGAGATCGACGTCGTCAAAGACGACAGAATGTTCGATTTCGGTATTATAAATTTCGACGCCGTTCCCGATCGCGGTATACGGGCCGATGTAGGTATTCTCGATTTTGCAATTCTCGCCGATCACGACAGGGCCGCGGATCAGGGCGCGCGGACCGACGACTGTGCCTTTTCCAATCGAGACCTTGCCTTGCAGCACGGCGGACGGATCGATCGCAGCGCCTTCGCGAGAGACATCCATCATTTCGCCCAAAAGCAGTTGATTGCCTTCAAGGAGATCTTCCGGCTTGCCCGTGTCCTTCCACCAGCCGGTGATTTCCTCGTAGCCGACCGCTTTGCCGTTTTCGATGAGCCAAGTATGAATGTCGGAAATCTCATATTCGCCCCGCAACGACGGCTTGATGTGCGCGAAGGCTTCGAAGAAGGTCTTGTCATAGACATAAATGCCTGTGACGGCGTAATCACTTTTCGGCTCGGACGGCTTCTCGTCGACGCGGACGATCCGTCCGTCGAGGACTTCCGGCACGCCGAAGCGCTGCGGGTCTTTGACTTTGGAGAGCGCCAAGACGCAGTTCAATTTTTCGCTCTCGAACTTCTCGACGAACCGCTGCAAGCTGCCGAGAATGATGTTGTCGCCGAGATAAAAGATGAACGGCTCGTCGCCCAAGAATTCCCGGGCGTTGTTGACGACGTGGGCAATGCCGAGCGGACCGCCTTTTTGCTCGATGTACGTGATCGTGACGCCCCAGCGCGCACCGTCGCCGATCGCCTTCTGCAGCTCCGTTTCGCCCGGATTCATGCTGATGCCGATCTCCTTGACGCCGACCGCGGCCAGTTTTTCGATCGCGTAAAAGATCATCGGCTTGTTGGCCAACGGGATCAGGTGCTTGTTGATCGTATAGGTGATGGGCCGGAGGCGCGTGGCGCGCCCGCCCGCCGTGATCAAGGCCTTCATACTCAGCATTCAGGCTAGCAAAAAAGGCCCTGAAGATCAAGGGACGGCAATGTCGCCCGTTCCCTCCCTATTTCTCGTCCAATCGCTCGACCGAGGAGCGGAATTCCTTCTTGTAGATGTCGATAAGGGCGACCGTGACGGAGAGTGTGATCGGACCGAAGAAGATGCCGTAGGCGCCGAAGAAATGCAGGCCGCCGAGCATCGAAAGCAGGATGAGCAGCGGATGGATCTTGATGCGCGACTTCATGACCTGCGGCGTCAGGAAATTGTCGACGAGACCGATGACCAGGATGCTGATCGCCGCCAAGACGAAACCGGACCACATGCGCCCGACGGCGAAAAGGTAGATCGTGAACGGCACGGTCACGAGGGCGGTGCCGACGGCCGGGATGAAGTTCGTGAGCGCGATCA
This sequence comes from uncultured Gammaproteobacteria bacterium, assembly GCA_964471445.1. Lineage (GTDB taxonomy): Bacteria > Patescibacteriota > Patescibacteriia > SG8-24 > DYFX01 > DYFX01. Next base: position 1,042 of record CAYYII010000039.1, on the reverse strand, counting down.
TCGTGCCCCAAACGACCGGCGCGGGTAGGCCGAGCGCGAAAAACGCGATGCCGCCGAGAATGCCCTTGATCAGGGAGATGACGAATTGGCCGTAGGCGACGGCCTTGATCGCGTCGATGACGCGGTCGATGATCGAGGTGTCGTCTTCGTCGGCGAGCGGCGAGAGATTCAGCAATTCGCGCTTGAGCTCAGGCCCGTCTTTCAGCAGGTAGTACATGCCGAGCAGGATGAGAAAGAAGCCGATCACGAACGCGATCGTGTTGGCGAACAAGGCGGCGACGTTCGAGGTCAGATTGGAGATGAAAGGCTGCACGTACGTCGCCACGTCACGCACAGTAGCACTCACCTCGGCCGCAATGGCGTTGGCTTGCGCGGGACCGAGAATTTTGGCGAGCGAAGCGGCGATGTCGTCGAAGTTCACCTGCTGGCGCACGGTCGTGATGAGCTGGACGGCTTCGGTCACGAGCGTGCCGATGATGAACAAGAGCGGCATGAGGATCAGCACGAGCGTCAGGAAGACCGTCGCGAGCGACGCGAACGTGGCGTTGCCGCGGAAGTGCTTGCGCAGATAGCGGTAGACCGGTTGCATCAGGACCGCCAAAATGCCGGCGAAGACCATCAAGCTGAGGTACGGGCGGAATACCAAGAACGCCACGACGAGCGTGAGGGCGAAGATGCCCATGAAGAAATAGACCTGGAGCTTGCGATAGCTCATAGTGTTTTCATCATAGCATGAAAAAGAAAAATCCCGCGAAGCCCTTGGGATCGCGGGAGGTGGTCGGACGGCATCAGACGGGAGGATTTGCCTGGGGATCGTTCGCGGGCTGCGCCCTCGGCCGGGCGTCTTCGCACGGCGGGGTCGGCCTGGCATGCCTTTTCCCGGAAGGAGGAAGCTCCAGATCGCCCATGCCTTCTCCCGGCACGTAGATGAGTCCGAAGAAGACGACGGCGAGCACGACCAGGACGATCGCCACGGGAATGAAGCCGAGCACCTTGATGAAGACGAGGCAAGCTACGGCCAGCACGAAGATCCATCGACGCA
>CAYYII010000038.1:3804-7070 GCA_964471445.1 uncultured Gammaproteobacteria bacterium | reverse complement strand
GTGAACGGGAACACCTACCCGTTCGACACGAACGAGTTCAACGTCTCGGGCACGTGCTCGAGGAACGGGAGCGCGTTCACGCATACGACCGCGGCCACAACCAACGTCGGCACGATCAAGTGTCGTCTCTGGGAAGTCGGTGGCATCGTGAAGCGTGAGGTGACGATCATCCCGAACGGCAACGGCATCCTCGCCGGAACCTTCCAGGATGCGTCGCCGCTTCCGTCGCCCGAGGCCATCCGGCTCGACGTGGACGGGGAGCAGCAGCCGTGGGTCGGCAACGGCTTGGCCTACATCTTCTACCCCATCCTCTCGGTGACCGGCTTCAACTTCAAGGTCATGGACGACAACGATCCGGCGGGCGGCGACTACTTCAACCTCGCCGCCTGGACCGTCACCAACGAGGTGACAGTCTACGGATCGAGCAACTGTCACGTTGTTGGCGGGGGGAGCTCCGTCAACTAGCTCGGCTTTCTCAGAGGGGCGATTCGCAGACATTGCGAGTCGCCCCCTTTTCATTTCTCTGATAAACTTTTAACACTATGTGGCTCCTCGAAGCGCTGAAAAGCGAGGTGCGGAAGCTGTACGCAATTCCCGACGTGCCTTGGCAGCGTCTGATGAAATTTTTTGTCGGCGTAGCCGTGTTTTTCTGCCTGGCCGTCGTCTTCGTGTCGCCATGGAAAGTGCTGGCGTTTTTCCTTGGCATCGCGCTCCTGATCGCGGTCTATGTGCGGCCGCTGTGGATGCTGGCGGTCCTCGCGGTCTTCATTCCGCTCGAGCCTTTCCTCCTCAAATTCGTTCCGGACGAGCTCTTCGTCTACGCAAAGTATTTTTCGGAAGTCCTGATCTATCTGCTGCTCGGCTCGGCGCTCCTGCGCCGCCTGCTGACGGGGGAGCGCCGTGTCTCGACCCCTCTGGACTTGCCCTTCGTCCTGCTCGTGCTTGTGGCCGTAGCGTCGGCGGTTTCGAACTTCACGGATCTCGGCATCGCCGTCCTCGGCACGCGCCAGATCATCCGCTTCATGCTCTTGTTCTTCGCGGTCGCGATGCTTGCGCCGCCGCGCGACTACTTGCGCAGGCTCGTCGTTCTGATGCTCGGGCTCGTCTTCTTTGAGAGCGCGCTCGGAATCCTCCAATCCGTGACGTTCGGCGCGCTCGATGCGTTCCTCTTGCCGAGCGAAAACCGCTTTTACAGCACGCTTGCGCTCACTGGCGGCACGGAGCAGTTCTGGACGCCCGGACAGCGCGTCTTCGCGACGCTCGGCCGGTACGACCAGCTCGGCACCTTCTTGTGCTTCTTCCTGCTCCTGCTTTCCGGCTGGATCTACGAGATCAAGAAAGGCCGCTGGCACCGCTACTTCTTCGGACTCTTCGTCATCGCTTCGATCGCCCTCATGCTCACGTATTCGCGCGCTTCGTGGTTCGGCTTCCTTGGAGGCTTCTTGTACATCGCGGTGCGCATCAAGAAAGATAAAAAAATCCTGGCCGCCTTTCTCGCGATCGTCGCGATCATCGCCGGATATACGTTTTATACCGGCGTCGTCGTGCGCGCTTTGACCGACCTGCCGGATCAGACGATCCTTGCGCGCCTGCTCGAAGCGTTTTCCTACGAACGCTGGCGCGGGGAATACTACGGCTACGGCCGCGTCTATTGGATGCTCAACACGCCGCTCAAAGTCGTGTCGGCTTCGCCCCTCTTCGGCCACGGTCCCGGTTCCTTCGGTGGCGGCGCGGCGGCCGTGCTAGGCAATACGGCCACCTACGACAAGCTTGGCATCCCGTTCGGCGTCTACGGCACCGAAGGCTATATCGACAACAATTGGCTCTCACTCTGGGGAGAGATCGGTTCGCTCGGCCTCGCGCTCTACATCTGGATGTTCGCGCTTCTCTTCCGCGCCGCCCGGACGGTCTATCGCGGGACGCAAGACCCGCTTCTTCGCGGGCTGGCGCTCGGGTATCTCGGCGCGACGCTCGCCTTCGCCTTCCAAGCCTTCCTCGGCACGTATCTCGAGGTGCGTACGATTAGCCTGTACTTCTGGATGTTCGGCGCGCTGATCGTCGCGCTGGGGCAGAAGGAGAAACTGATGTGATATTTTCCTGATGCGCGTCCTCCAAGCCAACAAATTCCACTACCTGAAAGGCGGCGCGGAGCGCTACGTGTTCGAGCTGTCCAAGCTCTTGACGCGCAACGGCGACACTGTCGTGCCGTTCGCGATGCGCTCGGCGAAAAACGTGCCGTCGCACGACGATCGTTTTTTTGTGTCGGAGGTCCAGACCGATCGCGTGCGCTTCGATCGCGAAGGCCTGCGGACGGCCGGACGTATGCTCTGGTCGTTCGAGGCCGCCAAGAAATTCTCCGCGCTCGCTGCCGCCTTCCCGCCCGACATCCTGCATGTTCATAACATTTATCATCAGATCTCGCCGTCGATCCTCTCCGTCGCCGAAGCGCGCAAGATTCCCGCCGTGATGACCGTCCACGACTATCATCTCATCTCGCCGAACTACGGGATGTACGACCGAGGCGAGATCGTCGAGCCGTCCGTTCGCCGTCCGTATTGGGATACGTTCCGACGCCGCTTGATTGGCGGCTCGACGGTCAAAAGCGCGCTCAGCGCCTTCGAGGGCTGGCTGCACCATGCGCTTGACGCCTACGGGCACATCTCGACCTTCATCGCGCCGAGCCTGTTCGTTCAGGAAAAGCTTTCCGCCTATGGCATTCCGCGCGGCAAGATCGAAGTCGTCCCGCATTTTATCGACCTCGAAGGCCGCGCACCGCGTTTTGAATCGGAAGCGCGCATCGTTTGTGTTGGGCGCCTTTCGGAAGAAAAGGGTGTCGACGTGTTGCTTCGCGCGATGAAAGAGGTCAAGCATCTGACCTGCGCGATCGTCGGCGACGGTCCGGAGAAAGAAACATTGCACGCTCTGGCGCAAGAATTGCAGCTCGAGAACGTCGAATTCATGGGCGCCCTTTACGGCGTAGATCTTGATCGCGAAATCGCGCGTGCCAAGGCCGTCGTCATCCCGTCGCAATCTTACGAGACGTTCGGACTGACCGCGCTCGAAGCCTACGCCTGGGGTAAGCCGGTCGTGGCTTCGCGCATCGGCGCGCTCCCCGAAGTCGTGCGGGAAGGGGAGACGGGCCTTCTCTTTGATCCGAAAGATCCGAAGGAATTGGCTGAGCGTCTCAATTGGCTGAGCGGCAATTTCGCCCGCGTCGACGCCATGGGCCGCTCCGGCCGCCGTCTCGCGGAAACGGAGTACAGCCC
>CAYYII010000038.1:0-3704 GCA_964471445.1 uncultured Gammaproteobacteria bacterium | reverse complement strand
GCACGCGTCGAACCCGCCGGCGGCAAGATCGCCGTGCCGATCAAGCAGATCGGGGAGTACGGCTGGATGGCTTGTTGCATCGACACCGAGGGGAACCGTTTCGCGATTCACTCGCGGATACACGCATAAATACAAAACCCCCACCATGCAGCGGCGGGGGTTTTGCGATTCGGACATCTGCCGCGTTACGCGGCCGAGGCCCGGCGTGCGCCGGCCAGCGCGTAGGCGCCCTTGCGGGCGGCCTTCTTCGCGGGCTTTGACGCCAGCGTGTTATAGACCAAAGACGTCTCTTTGGCAATCTTCTCCCAATTGAAGTAGGAAGACACGTGCTTTTGCGCCTCACGGCCCATCTCGGCACATTGGCGCGGATGGGTCATCATCCAGTAGAGCTGGAGCATGAGTTCGCGGGCATCGTTCAGGCGGAAGGTGAAGCCGCGGCCTTCGATGAGTTCCAGATGCTCCGGAATATCGGAGGTCAGGACGGCTTTGCCGTGCGCCATCTTTTCAAGGACAGAGATCGGCAAGCCTTCGGAAGACGACGGATGTACCGCGAAGGCTGCGTTGGCGATCAACGCCTGGAGCTCTCCGTCGAAACGGGCTCCGGCCATGACGATGTCTTTCGATCCGGAGGCCTTGGCGCGCACTTCCCAGACGTAGGGATCGGTGGCGTCGCCGTCGCCGACGATCACGAGCTTCATGCCCATGACGCGCAGATCGGTCGCGGAGGCCTTGAGGCGCTTCCAGGCGTCGACGAGCGTATCGGCGTTCTTGGAACGGATCAGGCGCGAGACCATCACGACATAGCGGCCTTTCGTCAGATGGAATTTCTCGAGCACGGCATTGTCCTTGGCGGTCGGTTTCGAGACCTCCACGCCGTTCGGGATGTAGGCGGCCGTGCAGTCGTAGACCTCTCGGCAGTAATGCGCGAGCGATTTCGAGACGACGATCGTCTTGTGCGCGAAGTGCGTGGCGGCCCATTCGCCGAACTTCAGGATAGCGCGGGCGAGGATGCCCCACTTCTGCACGCGGCGGTCGAGGCAGTGGAAGGTCACGATGACCTTGGCCGACGGCCGGAAGACGCGCGGGAGCCAGGCGAGGAGGGCGGGACCGACGCCGTGGTAGTGGTAGACGTCGAAGTTCTCCTTCATCGCGTGGAGCGTCGCTGCGAACGTATGCGTGATCGCGTCGAGATGCTTCGTCTTCACGGACGCAAGCGGGACCAGCCGTACGCCGTTGTGCGAGGCCTTTCGGGGACCCGTGTACCACGGGCGCGTATACACGGTCACGCGAAAGCCGCGCTTCGCAAGACGCGGAGCGAGCGCTTCCACATGCCGTTCGATGCCTCCGGCGCGGGCCGGAATGCCCTTCGAGCCGATGATGGCGATACGCATACGCGGTCGGGCTAGGGGATAAACCCTTCTGAATTAACCGGGAACTCTATCAGAAAGAGACGATTTTGTCAAGGTGCTTTCTCAACCGAAAAACCGGCCTCGGAAGGCCGGTTTTAAGGCTTATTTCAGCGGTTTAGGGTTTGACCTGGCCGCGCCCCGCTACGACGGCGTCACCGGGAAGCTGGGTACTCAGGCCGCCCTGGCTTGAGGTTAAGGCCTCATCAGTCCAGGCATCCGTGCCGGTATAGGCGGCATCAGAGAGCAAAAGCGGGGTTGTTCCTACCTGCGCACCTGTCGGCGTGAGCGTGACTTCAAAGGAAGCGCTGGGAGCCTCGTGGAGAACGCCCGCATGCGGATCCGTAACGCCGATCCGCCAGATTAAACGATCGCCTTCCAGGACGAGATCCTGCCCGACCGTCACGGCCGCGCGGCCGGTCCAGGTCACACCTGCCGGCAGGCGGAAGCTTGCAAAACCGTCTTGAAGCTCTGTCGCGCCGGTTTCCAGGCTGGCGAAGATCCAATAGGTGGTTGTCTTGCCCACGCGCGGCGGCAGCGGGCCGCGTCCGAGCTGGTCGCCTTCGCTCGTGTAGTAACGGGCGGCCGCGCGCAAGCGGGCGCTGCCAGAAATTTTGGCTTCGACCGCAGTGCCGCTGATTTGAGCATCGATGATTTTCGGTTCATCAATCGACAACGTCGCCTGCGGAATCACTCGGAACACCGGGTTCGTGACATAACGGGAAACACTGTCGCGCACGCGCACGAATGCTTTGCGTTCTCCGTGTTCTCCGGGAGCGAGCGAAGCGATGCGATTGGAGGTTTCCCAACGGACTTCGCCGAGCGTATTCACGTCCGGAGCGATTTCGAGCGCGAGGTTCTTGATCGTGCGCTCGCCGTCGTTCTGATACCCCACGCGTACGGGGACGTCCTGTCCAGGCCGGACGAACGCCGGTAGGTCGTCTGGAAAAATCGTCCAGAGATGCAATCCGATATTCGCCATGCGCACCGAGGCGCTAGCCTCGGCAATCGGCATCGTCGTGCCGTTCAACGTGCCGTCGAGGCGGGCGCGGAACACGCTCGGATCCAAAAGCCCGGTGAAGCGTCCGGAGAAATTCACGACGACCTCTTCGCCGGCTTCGAGCCGTCCGAGGGCGATTTTGCCGCGATAGAGCGGCGGCGTCGCATTTTGCAATTTGAAGCTTTCCTCCCACGTTGGAACGACATTCGCGTTCTCGAAGGCCAGATCTGAGCCGTTCTTCACGTGCAGCGCGAAGACGATCGACTGTCCCGGAACGACGCTTTCTGGCGTTTCGAAACGCGTCTCAATCGCGTCCTTCTCCCAGCGCAGCGTCCCTTTGGTCAGCGTTTCATCCGCATGACCCGCATTGTTTTGAGCTACGAAGTGCACATAGACGTCCGCAGCGTGCGAGATACCTATCAGGACACCATGGAAATTGTAGGCATACGAGGCATGGGCAGACATTTCGCCGACCTTGATTTCCCCGGTTTTGGGATCGTAGCCTTCGGGCATCTGCGCAGACACGAACATGTCCGGCAAGTGGACCGTGAGAGTTGCATCATGCAGTTCTGTCGTGCCTCCGTTCACGATGCGGACGGTGAAGGTCGTTCTTTGCCGGCGGTGATCGTCTGCTCGCTCAGGAGCGAGAGCTTAAAATCATCGCGCAGCGGATGATAGAACCAGCGGAAATAGAAACCCACGCCGAGCAGGGCGATCGCGATCGATACGAGAATGGCATCAAGCAGGAACACCAAGTGCGCGCGCTCTTGATAGCGCGCCTTGTAATGCTTTTCGTAATGGCGCTTGGCGTGGCCGTGGGCCGTGTGGAGAATGCTCATACGTTTAGAAAAGTGAACGGCCATTGAAAGCCAGCGTGAAGACATCGTTTGTCATGGCGAGGATTTCGGCCGTGCCGTCGCCGTCCACGTCGCCGACCGAGACACGAGCGCCGGCGTTTTTCTTGCTGTCGAAGGCGAAGAATTGGCTTTTGATTTGCGCGAAACGGTTCCAGACGCGCACATGCGGGCCGCCGCCGAAGCCGGGCCCCGTCACAATTTCCTGTCGGCCGTCGCCGTCCACGTCGCCCATCGCCACGTAGACGCCGCCGGTAAACTTCTGCGCATAAGCGAAAAACTGCATTTTGACGGCTTGATTCGTTCCGAACGCGCGCACATGCGGGCCGCCGCCTGGGCCTGCGCCCGCTACGAGGTCAGGGGAGCCGTCGTTATCGAGATCGCCCACGGCGACGTTCACGCCGCCTCGGAAGCGGGCGTCGTAGGCATTGAAGGCGTCTGTCA
>CAYYII010000037.1:0-7239 GCA_964471445.1 uncultured Gammaproteobacteria bacterium | reverse complement strand
CTGTTGCAGCTTCGCCGGAAGCGCCGACGGCCACATTATGACGGAACTCGCCTTCCGCATGATATTTGCGCATCGCTCCAACAGCTTTGCCGTCTATCACGATAATGCGATACTCAGCTTCGATCTCCAGATACTCCTGAAACGTGAAGAAACCAATCAGGTGATCGGATAAATACTTCCTCGCTTCCTTGCGATTCTCGAGGAGATAGACATATTTACCCCGGCTACCGTGAATACCCTTGGCAATGAGCGGCCACTTGAAGCCTTTAAAATACCGCTCCGCTTTTTCAAGCTTCAACGTCTGCACGCCTTTTGGTACAGGCATTCCCGCATCGAGCAGCTTCCAATAATCATAGATTTTACTGCGAACAAAGTGTCCTTCGGCAAGCGATGGTTCGAAGACCGTAATACCTTTCGTCGCCGCCCACTCAGCCATCATCAGGGCCTCGGGGATCAAAGAGGGCGGAAAATGGCGGAAGTAGATGGCATTACAGATCTTCTCGAGCGGTCTCGTGCCGATCAGGACTTTTGTTTTTTCACCGCGCAAATCAAAATTAACCTCTTGAATACGGTGTACGAGCACCTCATGTCCGAGTTTCCGGCCTTCCACCCGGAATCGGCGGTTTTCGTAGACCTTAGGACTGGCAACGACGAGCAGTTTCATGCGAGGTAGGCTAACAAAAAGGCCCGGGCGCGTAAAGCGTCCGGGCTTCAGCTCGCAAGCGGCTTCTCGAAGACGAGATCTTCGCCGGCCCCCAAACCGTAGAGATCGGCGGCGCCGGCGATCACGTAGCGATGCCGCAGAAAGAACAGTCGGATCGGGAGGTTCCCGCGCTTGGCGTCGCACAGGACGCGTCGTACGCCGGGGAAGTCCCGAACCCCTTCGATCTCCATGTTCCGCGCGAGGAAGCTCGCCAGATGGCGGCCGCGCTTGTCGGGCCGGACCGTCAGATTCTTCAGCTCGAGCGCTTCGGCATCTTGCTTATGCCGCTGGTAAACGACCGCGCCGACGATCTCGCCGTTATCGATCGCCACGATCGCGCGTTTGCGTTCCGAACGCAGCTCGCCATGGACGCGATGGAGCCAGTCGTCGTAATCCGGATAGTGATCGCGCGGCATCCAGAGCCTCGGTCCTTGCAAGTACGCGACCGTCTCGTCGAGACGCGAAGCCGGCAAGCTGTTGGTGAAGCGGATGTCCATCAGCGTTCTCCCGGTTCCGCGATCTGTCTGAGCTTCTGGCATCCCGCTCCGCGCAAGATCGCGTGGCAGCCGATCACGGCGAGCTTGAATGTCCGTCCTTGATGCCGCGCTATTTGGATACGCGCGTCGGCTTCTCGATGTTGAACGCAGGCGCCCTTCGTTTCATCGGGACAATTTCCGCACAGGTCTTCGATGCCAGATGCCTGGAGCAGCGGCTCAACGGTGCGCGGCTCGCGAGAAAAGGAGCCCGTGTAGGGCACGAATCCGCTGCAGCGCGTGACGATGCGGATCTGCCGCTCCGTCGATCTCAAGACTCCGATGCTTTGCAAAGCGGCGTTGTCTTCACATGCATCCTCGGCCGAACAGCGGGAACACAGCGATTCGACGCCGTTCGCCCTCTGACGTTCAAATTGGCACACTTCGCGCGGCATGGTTTCCTCCTTCGCGCATACGCAGGATGAAACGAAAAACTCCCGCCGTCAACACACGTTGAGACGGGAGCGTCGGTCAAGCATACAGACGCGCGATGATCGTGCTGGCGCGCCTGAAGGTGTCCGGAACGGTCTCCATCGCTTGGCTGCTGAGCACGAGCCGCTGCAGCGCAACCCAGGCGAACGGGAGGCGCTCTTCCGTTGCCAGGCGAAGCTGCTCCGCACATGGCGCCCAGAGCCATCCCGAAGCGAGCAGCCAATCGCCAATCGCACGGGCCGCTTCCGGCGTGCCGAGCGGGAAAGGCGGCCCGTTGAAGAACTCGCGAGCGCGGGCGCCGCCATCAGTTGCCATGGTGGCCAGGAGCATTTGCTCGGCTCCCGCCAAATCAACGAGGTTTCGCATCAACAACCGTAGGCATGCAAAGAGCGTTTGACGCGCTTCCGGTTCCTGCCAGCCTTCCCTCGACCACACGTTGATCGGGTAGATGACGGATACCAGGTGGTAGAGAAAAGGTCGCACCTCTTCCGGCGTGACGTCTTCGCTTCTGACCTTGAGCGTATCAGTCAGGCGCGGTTGGCGCTTGCCGAAACAGGTGCACGCCATGGCCGCGCGAAAACCCGAGCGCGAGATCACGATCGGCGTCTTCAGGTCCTCGCTATGCGGTACGCTTTCGCGCGGCAAGCCCCAATCGACCCGCTGAATGACCGCCATCGCTGTGGCGAGCACGTCGACGATATCCTTGCGTTCTTCGTTCGGAAACGGCGCCATGATTCCCCCTGTCTGGTTGCCGATGCAGGCACTTGAACAGTTTTTTAGCTGATTGTCAAGATTCGTTTCTTGAACGCAAAAGCCGCCCATTTGAAGACGGCTTTGCGATGGTGGACCGTAAGAGATTCGAACTCTTGACCTCTTCCATGCCATGGAAGCGCTCTACCAACTGAGCTAACAGCCCGTACGTGATTTGACTGGAACGGATCGAACTCTTGACCTTCCCGCCAAGCGGGACGCTCTACCAACTGAGCGAACGGCTCGTAACACGGGCAAATGTATCAACCCCGGTGAAATTTATCAAGACCCCGCATTGACCCTTCTTTTCGCGATATCGTAGAGTGCCGGTAGGAGGAAATGATGCCCGCACAGCCCTTTGGCCGGAAACCCGGGGACCCCTGCCATCTCTGCCCGACGGACGGACCGAAAGGTCATCTTGTAGCTCGGTTTGAAAGATCTCGCGATGGGGAGCCCCCGCGCGCTGGCGGACCCCCAGGACCCGCACCGCATCTGCACCATCTTGCATGCTCCGCTTGCGGCGTTTGGTATGAAAGCGCGGTACATGGAAGCATGGACGCCTTGCTGCGTGCGCAGCTCAAGGACTTCAAGAATTCCGACGTCCGTCCCGAGCACTGTCCGCAGTGCGGAAAAGCGGTTGCTGAACGCAGCCTCCGAGACTCTTTCTCTCAACGCAGCCATAGCTCCGGCAACACACCCACGAAACAGGTTGCGTGCTGCACAGCATGTGTTCTCTTGGTCTGGGATATTCCAACCGAGATGGAAAAACTCCTGGCAGAGTTGCACGAACAGGCAAAAACCAAAAGCACCCCGCCGTAGCGTGGTGTTTTTTATCTGAAGCTGGGTCAAAAGCGAACATTGACTGAAAATTTCCGCCTGACGTAGAGTACCGAAAGGAGGATATGATGTACGAAAAAACTCTCGGTCGGAAGCCCGGCGACCTCTGCCCTGATTGCAACAAAGGCCGCCTGGCCGCCGTGTTCCAGGAGCACAACGTGGGGGCGATGCCTGTCGGAGGACCGGCCGTCTCCCTTCCGTCGCTCCACCATCTCCACTGTACCGCGTGCAAGAAGAGCTATCCGACCGACATGAAAGGCAGCTTGGAGAGCCTGCTGCGCTCCAAACTCGGGGATTTCAAGCAGCCGCGTCGCCGACCTCAGCATTGCGGTCAATGCAAAGAAGAGCCGACCGAATACGCCATTCGAGACGGCCTTGCTGCGCTCGCAACCATGAGGAGCGTGCGGGCTCGTCCGCATCAATACATCCTATGTTGCCGCGGCTGCATGAAGATCCTCTGGAAGTTCCGCCGTCCTCCAAAACCCCTCGAAACGCAAGGCGGTAAGCCGAAGGGACGAGAGCGCGGCGCAACGGCACCAAAGACCGGGTCGTATCCTCCGGTCAAAACGGTTCGAATACCAATGGCGCCTCCTCGAGTACGCGTCCGTTGACGATTGCGAAAACACCCCGCCGTAGCGAGGTGTATTTTTTTGCTTACGGCTGAACCGGTTCGGGAAGACCTTCTTCCGGCACGGCTTCCACTCCAGCTTTCTTGCTCTTGAGATCGTCGAGTCGCTTCTGGACTTCGGCATTGCCAGGATTGACCTTGAGGACCTCTTCAATTTCCGCGATCGCGCCGTCAAGATCTTTTTTCTCTTCAAGCATGGCGGCGAGGTACCAGCGCGCGTTTGAATAGTGCGGCTCGAGGCCGATCACACGACGCAATTCGGCGATCGCCTTGTCGGTTTGCTTGTTCTGGTAGTACAAGATGGCGAGCTGGAAACCGACGCCGAGATCGTCCGGGCTCCCGTTGCGAACCGTTTCAAGCTTGGCGGCCGCCTCGTCGGACTTGCCTTCCGCCTGGAGCAGCAGCGCCATCCAATAGTTGGCGGCGGCATAGTCCTGCTTGAGGGAGAGCGCCTTTTCCAAGGATTCACGCGCCTTGCTTTGTGCATCGGTCACCGTCTTTTGAAGGGCCGTTTTCTGATCATCCTTCAGATCTTTGCCATTCCCAATCTTCGTACGCGCGTCTTCCGCGATGGAAAGATTGAGCTTGGCGAGCTCCGTATAGTAGATTGGATTGTTGGGATCAAGCGCAATGGCTTTCTGATACGCCTCTTGGGCTGCCGGAACCGCACCATCAACCGAAGTGCCGAGATCGCGATACATGCCCGCAAGCGAAGCCCATGTTTGCACGTTGGACGGGTTCAATTCGGACGCACGACGCCCGGCATTCACGGCATTGGCCGCGAGAAGCGTCACTTGGCGAGCTTGTTCGTCCGTCGGATTCGCACCGACCGTGGAAGCCACGCGATTGGCTTGCACCCCGAGCGCCTGCGAAAGCGCGCGGAAGTAAAGGTCGTTTCGGCCGTTCAACTGCGTGGCTCGGAGCAGCTCTTGCGAAGCGAGGTCTGCCCCCTCTTTCGTCGTGACGTCGGTCATGACGCCGCGCTGATAGTGCATTTCGGCCACCAAACGCTGGCCTTGGAGATAGAGGCCGGCGATCGAGAAGATGACGGCGACGATGAACATGAACGAGAGGCCAAGCGCGGCTCGCGGCGATTGATCGAAACGCGCTTCCGACCGGCGGTGCCACTGGAGAGCGACCAGCATGGCGGTCAGCATCCAAAAAGCGAACTCGAGCGTCATGTTCGACGAGTAGAAGATCCGGCCGAAGAAGAGCGCGATCCAGCCGGAAAAAGCGGCCAAGGTCACGAGCCAGTCGTCGTGATCGCGCCAGAGCTTGATCTTCGTGCGAACCGCAAGGAAGATCGCCATGACCAAGAAGGCGGCGAGGCCGAGGATCCCGAGCGTCGCCAGCATCGTCAGCAGGCGCGAAGCCGAGCGATCGAACGGGACGCTCCAAAACTGAGTGGCGTTCAAGTCAGCGGAACGGAATTGCGTATAGTCGTAGAGGAACGTGCCCGGGCCGGAACCGAACATCGGCTGGTGTGCCAACGCTTCGCGGGAAATATTCCAGCTCGCACGCAAGGACGGCATGACTTCCGCCGGAAGATTCAGGTTGAAGGGAAAACGGATGAAAATGAAGAGCGCGGCCACGACCATCGCGGCCATCGGCACCGCCAGCATCGTGATCTGCATCTCCTTATGGTTCTTGAGCATGCCGAACCCGACCAAGACTGCACAACCGACAATCAAGAGAAGCCAAAGCGCCCAGAATTGGAGTGCCGCGATATAGACGGCGCCGAGGGCCAAGAGCACGCACATCAAGACTTTCCCGAAGGCTCCGAGTTTCTCCCCCTTCGTTGGCATGAGCATGAGTCCCATGACGAGACACATGGCCATGGCGGCATAGACGCCGACCGAGTTGGTCGTACCGAGCGTATTAAAGGCGACATTCGTGCCACTCATTCCCGGTAAGAGCTTCAGGCCCAACGCCTGGGCAAAAGATTGAACCAGCACCAACAGGGCGCCGAGGGCCATCCATTGCAAGGCTTTTTTAACGTCTTTCGCGTCGCGTAGCACGTTATTTGCGACAAAATAAAACAGGGCAAAACAGAACACCGTGACCAGGCCAGCTTTTTCCTGGCCAAAGTCACCAATAAAACTCATGTACGGACTCTTTGAAAACCAGACGGCCGCGGCGTAGATCAAAAGGTAGACGCCGACTAAGAGGTTCATGACCGATCCGCGGACCTCGAGGCGGCGCGTCACGAGCATTTTTCCCAGCCAGGCCAGGACTGCGACAACGGTCGCAAGAATCAAAAACGTCTGTTTCGGCAGCTCCAACGTTTCGCTCAGCCCCGGAAAATAGAACAGCGGCAGAAGCACGAGCGAGATGTAAATCGTCCAACGTGCGATGGCGTCAGCGACCGCTGCGAGCTTCCGCCCTTCAGCGGGGGTCACTAGCGTGTCGTCCGCGCCTCCTCCAAAGACGGGCGAAAGCTCTGACATAACCTAAATAGGAAAAATTAAGGTCGAGTTGTATCGCCTTACAATATAACACACGCGATGGATTGCCGTTCAGAGATATGCACACGCATGCATGCTGAGCGGAAGGAGCAGAGGGTTGGGACCCTCCCGGGTTTTCGCCCGGGAGGGTCCCCTGAGATTCCTCGCGACTCGAAAGTTGCGAGGAGAGATTAGAAGCCGTAACCGGCATCCTGCCAGAAGACGATTTCACACATCATCCCTTGGCGGCGCAGGCGAAGGAGCTTCTCCATCTCGACGGCAAAGACGTTGCCGAAGTCGACGAAGTAGCAGCCTTCCTGCTCCTCCACGGGAGCGAGTGGCTCGGGCCTCTGTTGAGGACGCGGGGCCGGCGATCCAGAAAAGAACATAACAGGAACGGGATACTACGGGGTGATTTATTTTTGTTTACATCAAGCCGCCCCCGTTCATGGCGACGGGATGTCTTCCCAGGTTCTTCCCCCGATCGTGTGGCCACACGACCTTTCAGGGTCGACCCCGGATTGAGCTTCTTCTCTTGGAGAAGAGGCCGGATCCGAGTTCGAGGATCATTAAACTGGCCCCGTTATAGGTAACGGGATTTCTTCCCAGGATCTTCCCTGTGTGTCAGGGTCGTTCCCGGATTTGGCCCCTCCTTATAAGAGGAGAGGCCTGATCCGAGGGCGACAGCTTATTTTTTGGCTTCGTAGCGGCGAATGATCCAATCTCGGTACCACCGGAAAAATCTCCGCAGGCTCCAGACCAAGAGGCCGCCGCCTCCGGCGAAGAGGAGGATTACAAGCCAGGGGACCACCCAAAAGCTGGTGCGTACGTTAACGACTCGCTCTTCCGCTCCATAACGGAGCGTCAGTTCGGCGGTATAGGGACCGAAGGCAAAGTTTTGCCATTGGCGCG
>CAYYII010000036.1:6418-7284 GCA_964471445.1 uncultured Gammaproteobacteria bacterium | reverse complement strand
CACTTCTAACCACTACCAAACCATTATACCCCACTTTCTACCACGAAGCAACCCTGTTCCCCACCGGAAATGGGGATAAAAAATCCGACCGGGGACGGTCGGATCAAGCACCAAGACGAACGAAGAGGAAACGCCGAATCTCATCCACCGCAGGAGCATATTCCCGGTCACGTACCGTGCTTAGCGTCAATGGGCCGCCACGGTACGACTCAAGCACAGCGTTATTGGCATACACACCTTCCGATTCCATCGTCGAACCAAGAGCTACGAGTGAGCCGAGATTGACGAAGGTGTCTTTTGCGTGCACAGCCTCTGGAAATACGCGGCCAAAACCGATCATTTCCAAATGAGTCGCCGGACGATAGTCATGAGCCAGAGCCCATGCACGAACCTTGGCAGGATCTCTTTCATCAGAACAGAACCCTCTCACGAAGAACACACGTTCACCAGGAGCGCCCGCCGATACTTGCCAGGCTTCCGGTACATTCCATGCCTGCCCGGAAAAAAAGACCGATGAGATGGCCATGAAAGCGTGGCGGAGGTCGGACTTCTCCGGAAGCAGTGGCACGATACTGAGACGATAGTGATCAGCAGGAAGCCTGGGCTCTCCAGACATGGCGGTTTCCTTTTGTCGTGCTGCAAAGGCCGAAGGGTCCGTAGACTGAATCACAATACGACGTTTCCGTCAATATCCCGATGTACCCCAGTTTTTTGCGCCAAAAATGAAATAGCCTTATTTCTCCTTCCCTAGAAATTTTTTCGCGCGTCGGAACCGGTGATAGCTGACCGCGAAGCGATGTGCTTCGTCTCGGGCGTGCTGGAGGATTTTCTTGTAGCGTGCCACGGCATGTACAAGCTCCGGCGTC
>CAYYII010000036.1:1020-6366 GCA_964471445.1 uncultured Gammaproteobacteria bacterium | reverse complement strand
ATAACGAGGAGGTCGGGCAATTGCCATTCCTCGTTTTTTTCGCCGGGCCGTGCGTGGGCGAAGCGGCGGCTCAGGACTTCCTTCATCATCGCGATGTCGTTCGCGCCTTCGACCGTCTTGATCTTGAATTTCTTGTAGAGGCTCTTGCGAGGAAGGCCTTCGATAAACACGACGCCCGATGCGACGGCGTTTTGGCCCATGATATTCGAAATGTCATAGGCCTCGACGCGGCCGAAGACGTTGATGCCGAGTTCGCGTGATTCTCGCGGATCGTCTTCGCGTTTGATGACCGAAACGTCTTGGATATGCGTCAGGGCGTACATCAGATTGCGGAGCTTGGCCGCTTCCTCGTAGTTCTCGGCTTTGGCAGCGGCCTTCATCTGCTTTTCGGTCTCTTTTAAAATCTGGGCTTTCTTGCCTTCAAAGAAAAGCACGAGACGGCGGATGATCTTGGCATAGTCGCGCTTCGAGATCTTGCCGACGCAGACCCCGGGACACAATTTGATGTGGTAATAGAAACACGGGCGCTTCTGGCCCGGCTGGCAATCGGACCAATGGAACATCTTGCGCGTCAGTTCGAGCGCGGCGCGGATCGAGCCGGTCGAGGTGTACGGGCCGAAGACGTGCTTGAATTTTTTCTTCGGCGTCGCTTCGAGCTCGTGGCCGCGAATCAGGATCGGTTTGGGGAAATCCTCGTTCGTGATTGCGAGATGCATGAAGCTCGAATCGTCCTTGCCGATCACGTTGAACGGCGGCTTGTGCTTGCGGATTTCGTTCGCCTCAAGAATCAGGGCCTCGATCGCCGTCGGCACGGTCTGCCAGTCGATCTCGGTGATCGTCGGCACCATCCGCTCGATATGCTCACCATGCGGCCGCTGCCAATATTGAAGCAGGCGCCGCAGAAGCGACACCGCCTTGCCGACATACAAGAGCTTGCCCTGAGCGTCCTTCATGTAATAGACGCCGGGCGTTTCGGGCACGTCGGGATGTTTCAATTTGAGGTGGCCGGGAAGTTTCATGCCGGAATGATAACACGGGGTTGACACGGTCAGGGTTTTACGCTACAACACGGATACGCTCATCACCAGCTCAGGAGGACTCGCATGCCGCAGGTTTTGGAGACACACGACAGGCGTTTCGCGCACCGCGACCGGGGCGTGAAGGGAGGACACCCGACCGTCGAGAAGTCCGTGGATCTCTCGAATGACTTCCGGCCGCACCGGGTCAGATTCGACTACGGCTTCAACAGCGAGGATATCCTCCACGTCGAAGTCTACGTCGACGAGCCGAGAGAGCCCGCGATTTTCGATGTCGCCCGCCTGCTGGACGGGACACACACCCCGGAGCATCTCGAAGAGCATCTTGCTCCGCTCCTCTTCGATCTCGAGACGAACCAGGATCGGCTCGTCGCGCTGATCATCGAACACTCGCCTCAGTTCCGCACCTGACCCTCGGCCTCGTCCGGGGCTTTTTTATTGACGCCTCCGCCGAAGGCTGATAGAACACGGTCATCGAACAACGCACGAGAAGAGGTGTCCTTTGACCAAACCGCCTTCGCGCAAAATCCGGGATTACATCGGGCGATTCTTACACGCGCGCCCTGACGAGCAGCACCATACGCCAGAATGCCAGTTCTCTCCGGCGTCGGACCGGCAAATGCTGGAGGCCTGGCACGTGCGGAAAGGCTGCCGGTTGGCGGGCGCACAGCCGCCGATTATCCTTCACACGATCTGGATCAACGACCTGTGCGGACGGGATCCCGCCTCGGAGGTTCTTCTCCACTACGCGGATGATCACGCCACTCAGCCCCTCTTCGCCAAAGAGCGGGCCGAGGTGCCGGAAGACCATCTCGGCGTATGGCCGTATACCCAGGCCCAAATCTCGTACGAGGTCTTGCAAGGGTCGCAGGTCATAGGCCAGGATCGGCTGCGCTTCCGGATCAACGAGCTCAAGGATCCATTCCCGGCAGACTTCCTGCGCGCAGCGGCCGAGCTGAACCTTCCCCCCGAAGCTCTTTTCGAGATCGCGCACTTTCATGCGAACCCCGTGGCGGAGTTCGCGCTTCGCGCTTCCGTTCCGCATCCGTGACCTTCGTCGCGGTTTTTTATTTCAGGTACTTCTTCAAGTATTTGCCTGTCAGCGACCTGGCATTGCGGACGATTTCTTCCGGCGTGCCGGTCGCAACGATTTCGCCGCCGCGGTCTCCCCCTTCGGGGCCGAGGTCGATCAAGTGATCCGCAGTCTTGAGCACGTCGAGATTGTGTTCGATCACGAGCACGGTGTTGCCGTAGTTGACGAGGCGATGCAGGACTTCGAGCAGCTTGTCGATGTCGGCGAAGTGAAGGCCAGTTGTCGGCTCGTCGAGGAGATAGATCGTACGGCCGGTTTGGCGTTTGGATAATTCCGAAGCGAGTTTGACGCGCTGGGCTTCGCCGCCCGAAAGCGACGTTGCGCTTTGTCCGAGCTCGAGATACGTCAAGCCGACTTCCTTGAGAAGTTTCAGCTTGTCGTAAATCCACGGAATGTCGCGGAAGAATTCGCAGGCCTCCTCGACCGTCATCTTCAGGATGTCGTGGATAGATTTTTCCTTGTACTTCACTTCAAGCGTCTCGCGATCGAAGCGACGGCCTTTGCAGACGTCGCATTGGACGTAGACCGTCGGCAGGAAGTGCATCTCGATCGCGATCTGCCCGTTGCCTTCGCAATTCTCGCAGCGGCCGCCCGGACGGTTGAAGGAGAAGCGTCCGATCTGGTAGCCGCGCATGCGTGCTTCGGCCGTCGAGGCGAAGAGCTCGCGAATGTGCGTCCAAGAACCCGTGTAGGTCGCCGGATTGGAACGCGGCGTGCGCCCGATCGGCGACTGGTCGATGACGATCACCTTGTCGAGATGCTCGAGGCCGAGGATCTGCTTGTGCTTGCCCGGCTTGTAGTTCGTGCCGTAGAGCTTGTTGGAGAGCGACTTCCACAAGATATCTTCCATCAGCGTCGATTTGCCGGAACCGGATACGCCGGTCAGACAGACGAACTTGCCAAGCGGGATCTCGACGTCGACGTTCTTCAGGTTGTTCTCGCTCGCGCCCTTGATGCGGATCGAGCCTTTGTTCTTGGTGCGGCGGTTGCGCGGCACGGCGATCTTCAATTCGCCGTTCAGGTATTTGACGGTCAGCGATTCCTTGTTGTGCGGACCCTTGATCAGCGCGTCCGGCATCGCGCCCTGCGCAACGATGCGCCCGCCATGCTTACCGGCTTGCGGACCGAAATCGACGAGATAGTCGGCCGTGAAGATCGTATCTTCGTCATGCTCGACAACGACGATCGTGTTGCCGAGATCGCGCAGGTGCGTCAACGTTTCCAAAAGCTTGGCATTGTCGCGCTGATGCAAGCCGATCGTCGGCTCATCGAGGACGTAGAGCGCCCCGACGAGCTTCGAGCCGATCTGCGAGGCCAGGCGAATACGCTGCGCTTCCCCGCCCGAAAGCGTGCCGGCCTTGCGCGAAAGCGTCAGGTAGTTCAAGCCAACGTCAAGCATGAATTGCAGGCGCGATGTGATTTCCTTCAGAACTGAAACCGAAATTTCCTGTTCCGTCTCGTTGAGCTTGAGGTTCTTGAAAAATTCCGACGCCTCGTCGATCGAGAAAGACGTGACGTCCAAGATGCTCTTCTTGCCGCCCAGCCAGACATGCAAGGCTTCCTTGCGCAGGCGGGCGCCGTTGCAGTCCGCGCATGGTTTTTCGCTCCAGATCGATTCCGTGCCGAGACCATGGCACGTCGGGCAGGCGCCGTACGGACTATTGAAGGAAAAGAGACGCGGCTCGACTTCCGGGAACGAAAAGCCGTCGTCGGGACAGGCGTATTCCGAAGACATGACATGCTCGGAGCCATCCGAGTAGACGAACGTCACGACGCCGTTCGCGCGGTCGAGCGCCTGTTCGACGGCTTCGGCCAATTGGCCGCGGAAGCCCTTGTTGTTTTCAAGCGGCCAGCCGAGCGGGACACGATCGACCAAGAGCTCGATCGTGTGCGTCCCGTGACGTGCCATCGAGATGCGTTCGCGCAAGTTCTTCCATTTTCCGTCCACGCGTACCTCTGCGAAACCCGCGGTATAGAGATCGTTCAGCATTTGCAAATACTCGCCCTTGCGGCCGCGGACGATCGGCGCCAGCACTTTCAAATGATCGTAATGGATTTTCTTTTTCTTGAGCAGCGATTCCTTGCCCGCGACCGCCTTGTTCTCGGCAACCTGCTCGGAATGGATCGCTTTGGTGCGCTCGACAGCCGTGTCGACGATTTCTTCCGGGGTCAGCTTACGGATCTCTTTCTTGCAGGTGACACAATGCGGGCGGCCGACGCGGGCATAGAGCACGCGCAGGTAGTCGTAGATTTCGGTGATCGTCGCGACGGTCGAGCGAGGGTTCGAAGAATGCGCCTTCTGATCGATGGCGATCGCCGGGCTGAGCCCTTCGATCTCGTCGACGTCCGGTTTCTGCATCTGCCCGAGGAATTGGCGGGCGTAGGCCGAAAGCGACTCGACGTACCGACGCTGGCCTTCCGCGAAAATGGTGTCGAACGCCAAGCTCGACTTCCCCGAGCCGGAGACGCCGGTGAAAACGATCATCTTGTTGCGCGGCAAGACGAGATCGATGTTCTTCAAGTTATGTTCTCGCGCGCCTTTGATGCTGATGTGTTCTTGCATGGACGTGGGGTTTAGCGCTTCCTGCGCGAAGGCGATTCTTTCGGAGCCACCTCAGCTTTCGCCTGATTTTTCTTGAGTTCGCGGATCTCATCGCGGAGCAGCGCCGCCAGTTCAAATTCCAAGGATTTGGCTGCGTCGCGCATCTGCAGTTCTTTTTCTTTCAAGACCGCATCAATCGGGCGCTTCTCGGCCTTGGCTTCAAGTTCCAAGTTGCGCTTGGCGGCTTTTTCGCGCGACTTCTCGATCTCGGTGAACATCGAGGTGATCGACTTCTTGATCGTCTTCGGCGTGATGCCGTGTTCCGCATTGTAGGCCATCTGGCGCTCGCGGCGGCGGTTGGTTTCCTTGATGGCGCGCGAGAGCGAACCCGTATCTTGGTCGGCATACAGCACGACTTGGCCGCCGACGTTGCGGGCCGCGCGGCCGATTGTCTGGATCAGCGACGTCTCGGAACGCAGGAAGCCTTCCTTGTCGGCGTCGAGGATCGCAACAAGTGAGACTTCCGGCATGTCGAGACCTTCGCGCAGCAGGTTGATGCCCACCAAGACGTCGAACTTGCCAAGGCGCAGGTCGCGGATGATTTCCACCCGCTCCACGGTATCAATATCCGAGTGCAGATAGCGCACCCGTACCTCGTGATCCGCCAGGTATTC
>CAYYII010000036.1:0-1010 GCA_964471445.1 uncultured Gammaproteobacteria bacterium | reverse complement strand
AGCAGGTTCACACCAATCAGCACGTCAAAGACGCCGCGGCGGAACTCATGGAGAATTTGGATGCGGTCGAGGGTTTCGACGTCCGAGTGAATGTACTTCACCTTGATCTTCAGCGATTCGAGATAGGCGGTGAGGTCTTCCGCCATCTTCTTGGTGAGCGTCGTGGCCATCACGCGCTCGTCCTTCTTGATACGGCCCTTGATGCGCTCGAGCAAATCTTCGACTTGGCCTTTGTAGCCGGACGCAAGGTCTTCCGTCACCGGTTTCACGATGATTTCCGGATCGACAAGGCCCGTCGGGCGGATAATTTGCTCGACGATCTGCTGGCTGCGCTCGTATTCGAACTTGCCCGGCGTCGCCGAGACGAACAGCGCTTGCGGCATGCGCGCTTCGAATTCCTTCCAGGCGAGCGGGCGGTTGTCGGCCGCGCTCGGCAAGCGGAAGCCGTACTCGATGAGCGTCTTCTTGCGCGCGGCGTCGCCGGCCGACATGCCGCCGATCTGCGGGATCGTGACGTGCGACTCGTCGATGACCATCAGGAAGTCTTTCGGGAAGTACGACATGAGCGTGTCCGGCGGCGCGCCCGGCGGACGGCCCGACAGGATCTGCGAATAGTTCTCGATGCCGTGGCAATAGCCCACTTCGCGCATCATCGCCATGTCGAAGCGCGTGCGGCGCTCGATGCGTTCGGCTTCAAGCAGCTTCCCCTCTTTGCGGAATTTTTCGAGCTGGTCTTTCAGCTCCTTCTCGATCGACGCCAGCGCGCGCGTCCGGCCTTCGGCGTTCGTAATGAAATGCTTGGCCGGGAAGATCCAGACGTCCTCGACGCGATCGGCGCGCTTCCGCGTCAGCGGATCGATCTTGAAGATGCCGGTGATCTGGCCCATGCCCGTTTCGATGCGGTAGATCATCTCCTCGTTGGCCGGCATGACTTCGACGGTCTCGCCGCGGACGCGGAAATGGCCGCGCGTCACATCGGCGGTCGTGCGCTCGAACTGCATGGCGATGAA
>CAYYII010000035.1:6679-7407 GCA_964471445.1 uncultured Gammaproteobacteria bacterium | reverse complement strand
GGACCGATGCGCGTTCAGGGAGTGGGCCCGCGGCTCCTCGTTCCGGTTGCCGCGCTTCTCACCATCGTACTCGCCGTATCCGAAGGCGCCGAGGATGAGCAGCAGCAGGGTGAAGATGTTGTAAAGCGGGGAAGGGACGCGGGGTCTCTCGGTTGCGGACACGAGCGGGGAATTCTTCACGTGCGGACTCCTGGTATGCGGTTGTCGGACGGAACGAGCGGTGGAATGATTTCCAGCCGGAGACCCCGAAGCGGTTCGGGATCTTTGGCGGGACGTCGAGCACGAGGGCTCGACGGCGGCTGAGGGTTGAAGTTCAGGGGGCGTCGGGATCGGCGTAGCTGATGATCGTGGGCTCGAGGTAGATGAGCACGAGGCGGGCACCGTTGACGTAGTCCGTCAGCTTGGTGACGTGCCTCTTGCCCTGCCCGTCGAGCTCGACCTCGTAGACGCAGATCTTGCCGTGATCGCCGGGGCACACCATCGTAGCCACGGTGAAGGGATCGTCGCTCTTCTTCTCGAAGAGCACCCGATCGATCTTCCAGTTCTTGACGATGACGCCGGCGATCCCCTCCTGGAACGAGGGGAAACGCATGGTCTCATCGGCCTTGGCCAGGCCCGGGCCGATCGAGGCGGCGATCTCCGCGCCGCTGACCGGCTTGTCGAAGGACCGGACCGAACCGTCCGGCAGGGAAATATTGATCATTGTGTTCACCAGCTGAAAAAATTCC
>CAYYII010000035.1:0-6669 GCA_964471445.1 uncultured Gammaproteobacteria bacterium | reverse complement strand
ACGTTGGCCGTGAGGCTGGGGCCGCAGATCTCCTTCTGGTTCGGGTTGACCGGCCGGCGGACACCTCCGATGCAGGCGGAGGTCGTGGCGGCGATGATGGAGGCGAGGAACAGCAGGCTGAGCGGACGGTTCATGAGTCTCTCCTGGGCGATGGATGGAGGGGAACAACCAGATCTTCGATAGGCCCACTCTAGCATAAAAACACAGTTTTGTCAAGTATTTATGACACAAATAAGCCATAAAATATGGTAAAAGTGCTGTATTATTTGATAGATAAGATACGCCTGATAACAAAAATAAGGTTGGAGTCACGTAAGATGGGGCTGGAAGCCACCGTCTAGGGATTTGCGACCGCGCCATGCGCTCTTTTTGCATGACTCCCTCCCTCTCCTATGAACACCAAGATTCTCCGAGCTATCGGCACGGCCGCACTTCTGACCTTTTTGTTCTTTATCGATTCCGCCATAACGGTCACGAACTCCCTCCTGTCCGCGCTCAACGTCCGTTAAGAACGCGTTCACCGCGGCGTGGAAGCAGTTTTCCCGACCGAAATCCTCTCTGAGACTTTGCGCAAGTCTCGAAAAACCGTCCCTGATGAGGGACGGTTTTTCGTAAAAGAAAAAACCGCCGCGACATGAAGTCGAGCGGATGTTCGTTATGGCTCTTTCGGGCGGAATTTCCAGAGCACGATTGTTCCAATGAGAAGGAGTGTTCCGACGATAGTCCAGATGAAAACAATCATTTCCTTCGTCGTTTCTTTGTCTTTCGCAAGGTGCCACACGAGAACCAGCGCAAGCGCGCATCCGGTCTTGCCGAGCAGCGACTGCATTGATCCGAAGGTCGCCCGATAGCGGCTTTCGATCCGTGCTTGGGTATACGCCGTCATGATCGGACGAAACAAGCCTCGACCGAACTCATGAACTGATAGACAGAAGAGAGCGATCGATGTCTTTGAGACAGTACCGATCGCGATCAAACCCATGCCGGTAAGCAGGAGAGCGAACAAGAGGCTGTGCGTTGCCGTCTTGCCTTCCGAAATACCACGCCGCCGCACGTACCAGCCAGCAGCGAGAAAGGATCCTTGAATGATCATCCAGACTGCACCGAGCCGCGCTTGCCCGACGTCCTGCGTGAAGAACGGCTGCCAGAGGTGATTGAACGCGACAACGAGGCCGAAAATGGCTGTCGCCGCGACTGACCAGAGCAAAGCGGGCTGCGTGCGAAGCGCTTGCCAACTGAGGTGAAACGCCTCGATTTCCTTGGCGCGATCATCGATCTCGCCGGCATCATCCATGATTCGCCAGGCCACGAAGGCCGAAGCACTCACGCACACGCCGGCGCCGATCCAGGCAAGACGGAGCCAGAGCATTCCCAGCACCGAACCAATCAACCCTCCGATCAGGATCCCGCTTGCCGAGGCCATGGCGAGCGTGCCGAAGGCTTTGGAAAGAACGAGTTCCTCTCCCCGCTTCTTCAGCGCATCGGCCAGCCACGCTTCTTCGGCTCCGGAAAGAAAGGCCATGCCCGTCCCAATCATGACTTCACCGAGCAAGGCCGAGCGCACACCACGCACGTTCGCGTAGGCGAAGCAGCCGAGCGCGAAGAGGAGGATGCCGATACGGATCGACCAGATGCGGCTTTTTCCATCGGCCAGCATCCCCGTCGGCAGCTCCATCAGAATGATGGTGATCCAGAAGATGATGTTGACCAAGGCGATGTCGGAAACGGACATGCCGACCTTGAGCTGTAAGAGCGAACCCGTGGTCGCGGACATGCCCAACCCCAACGAAGACAGGAACTCGTAGAGCGACAAAGAACGCGTCGGATGCATGACTCCCCCTTTCTCAGGAACGAAAAAGCCCGGGAATATTCCCGGGCCCATTCGAGACTCAATCAGCGCGCGCACGCATCATTGAACACCGGAAGGCTCGGGAATGCCGAAAGACGGCTTCGGATCGAAGCCCTGCACGGCGAGCATAAGGATGTGGAGACGCGTGTTCATACCTGTCCTTCTTATCACAAAACAACCTGATCGTCAAGCCTGCTACGGATGCAGATTAAACATCTGCCCCGGTGCCGGAACGTAGGCATCAATGTTGAGGTCGCGTTTCAATTTGCGTTCGAGCGCCTCCGCCGCGTTCTGCTCGCCGTGCGTCACGAGGACCACTTCCGGCTTTTTGGGGCCGCTCTGGATCCAGCGCAAGAGTTTCGCTTGGTCGGCGTGCGCGCTCCAGGCACCGACGGAGGTGACCGTCGCCCGCACGGGCACGTCATGACCGTGGATGCGCACCGACTTGGCCCCTTCATACAGGCGGCGGCCGATCGTGCCATGCGCCTGATAGCCGACGATCATCAGCGTCGAATGCGGATCGGGCAGGTAACGCACGAGGTGATGCAAAATGCGCCCGCCGGTCATCATGCCCGCGCCCGCCAAGATGACTTTCGGCGGCACGACATCGTTGATCTTTTTCGACATGTCGGGCGTCTTGGTGGCCACGAAGCCGGGCAGCTCGAACAGCTCGTGGCCCGACAGCATTTCGTTCTTGGCGTTCTCGTTGAAATAGCGGCCGTATTCTTCGTAGACATGCGTAGCGTTGATCGCGAGTGGGCTGTCGAGAAAAATCGGCAGACGCGGGATCTCCCCGGCTTCAGCAAGACGATGCAGCGTCAGCATGATCTCCTGCGTACGCTCGATCGCGAAGGTCGGGATCATCAGCACACCTTTTTTCTCGACGGTTTCCTTGACCAAGTCGCGCAAGATCGTGCGGCGCGTCTCGACGTCTTCATGCAGGCGATCGCCGTACGTTGATTCGACCACCAGCACGTCGCAGGCCGGCAACGGTTCGGTCGGCCGCAAGATCGGAACGTCATCGTTGCCGAGATCCCCAGAGAAAACGATCGTACGGCCCTCGACGTGAAATTCGATGAAAGCCGAACCGAGGACATGACCCGCGTCGTGAAAGACCGCCTTGATCGCGCCAGCGCAGATCTCGGTCGCCACTCCGTATTCGACGGGCGTGAGATGCGCTTCCGCCTTCGTCACGTCGTCTTCGTCATACAACGACGGCACATGCTCGCGCTTCTCCGCGTCCTGCATGACCGTCAGCATGTCTTTCCACAAGAGCTTGCTGAGATCGGCCGTCGGAAATGTCGAAAAGATTGGGCCGCGATAGCCGCGCTTGACGAGCAGCGGCACGCGTCCGACGTGATCCATGTGCGGGTGCGTCAAAAAAACCGCATCGATCGCGTCCGGCTCGAACGGAAACGGCAAATGATTCCTCTGACCGTCGCCGTCGCCGCCTTGAAACACGCCGCAATCAATCAAGATCTTGTGAGTACCCGTTTCAAGCAAATAGCACGTGCCGGTGACTTCACGAGCCGCGCCGAAAAAATGGAGTTTCATGTCAGAAGCCACTTCGCGAGACCGAGGAACGTGAAGAAGCCGACCACGTCGGTCAAGGTCGTCGCAAAAACGGTCGAGGCAAGTGCCGGATCAATCTTCATTTTTTTCATGGTCACAGGAATCAGCACCCCGCCCAGGCCCGCAATGAAAAGGTTCGCCGTCATAGCGACGACCATGACGAAAGCCAGCTGAATGTTGCGCGTCCAGAGATACGCCAACCCGGCCATGACGACGCCGGTCACGCAGCCGTTGGCCGCGCCGACGAGCATCTGCCGGAACGCGATTTTCCAAACGTCGATGGCGTGCAGCTGATTGAGCGCGAGCGCGCGAATCGAGACACCGAGCGTCTGCGTCACGGCATTGCCGCCCATGCCCGCGACGATCGGCATGAGAGCGGCCAAGATCACGAGCTGGCTGATGGTGTCTCCGAACTGCGCCACGACCGCGGACGCCAAGACGGCGGTCGCCAGGTTCACGAGCAGCCACGGCAAGCGGCGGCGGATCGAGAGCCACGCCGGGTCGCTAATATGCTCGTCTTCCGAGGTACCACTGAACCGCGAGAGGTCTTCCGACAGCGATTCCTTGAGGACGTCGAGCATGTCGTCGGCAGTAACGATGCCGAGCAGTTTGCCACGCGGGTCCACGACTGGGAGCTCGACTGCGTCAAGATCACTGAACCGCTTGGCGACCTCGTCTTGCGACATACCGGCCGGCAGCTTGGCCGGCGAGACGTGCACGAGCTCGTCGATCAGGCCGCCGGGCGCCGCGATCGCAAGGCGCATGAGCGAAACCGCGCCACGCAGCATGTTGCCGGTATCGACCACATAGACCACCACCGATTTTTGCACGCCCCCGCTCGTATGTGCGATGGAACGGCGGATATCCTCCACGGTCTTTCCGGATTCCGCCCACAAATACTCGGACTTCATGAGGCCGCCGGCCGTTTTCTCCTCGAACCCGAGAAGTGGCAGGATCTTCTTGGGATCGTGGCGACGGAGCGCTTCGATCACGCGCTCCCTCCGACGCTTGTCGAGCATCTGGATGATGTCGACGGCCTCGTCCGACTCCATACCCGTGATCATCGTGACGAGGCTCTCGCCGGAAATTTTCGCGAGCAGTCGGCGGCGGGTGTGCGGGCTGACTTCCCAAAGCACGCGCGCGAGCTTCGCTTCTTCAAGAAGCGTCAGCACCTGGAGCTGTTCGCTTTCCGTCAGGCCGTTGACGATCACCCCGAGCTCGGCCGGCTGGATGGCCTTCAATGCTTCGCGCAAGATCGCGGTATCGCGTCCGAAAAGCGACTTGAGCGTCTGGGAAAAAGTGTTGGGCTTGCGGATCGGCATGGGGGATGTTTCACCTACAGTGTATACTGTAGCTATCTCGCCTACAATATGAAAAAAACTCTGTGGATCGCGCTGCTTCTCTCAACCTTCGCGAGCGCCGCTTCCGCGTCAGCGCCGGCGGCTCTTGAAATCTCGGCGGAAGACCTGGCGACCGCCGGCATCCAGGGCGTCGTGGCGGTCGCACCGGAGCACGATCGCTTTCAACCGCCTGTCGCCTACTTCCGCGTGGCGGAGAAGCTCTCAGCCGAGGCCGCCAAGGCGGATTGCGGAGGCTGCGGCAATCTCGTCGCGGCCTATGCCGCAACGGTTTCGAGCGTGCCGAGCTGGGTCGCCGAATCAAAAATGCAGTTTGTAAAAGTCGGCGGACGTCTCCAGCTGCGTGCCTACATCGCGAGCAAAAAACGCGTCGTCATCGTCACGGCACCCTCTGAAACGGCCGTCCGCAAGATCTCCGCCGCTCTCGTTTCGAAATTTTCAAAGTAACGGCTCAGAACAGCGCTTTGGCGATGCCGCCAATCGCCAGGATGCCGATGAAGTTGAACACGTAGGAAAGCGCCGCGAACCAAGCCAGCGGCATTTTTGAAAATCCCAGCATGCCGATCCCGATCTCATCAGGCAGCGGAGAAGCGATGATCACGCCCCCGATGAAAAACGACATCCAGCGGAACGACGTGGAACGCATCAGCAGCACGAAACGCGCCCACCCCCGGCTAGCCTTCAAATGTTGGGCCAGATGAGCGGAGAGACGGTCTCGTACGATCGCGAACAAGAGAAGATCGCCTAGAACGGCGCCAAGCGCGCCGACTGCAGCGGTCGTGACGGCGTTTCCCGAAGAGGCGATCGCGTCGAGGGCGACGATCGCCGGCGCAGTGGTGAACGCCGAGGTGAAGAACAACCCGGCGATGAAACTGCCGAGGAGACGCAGTTCGCGCGTCGAGGTCAAGAAATCCGCGATCGCATTCGTGCGCGCGAGCACGACCGCGATCGCCAGACTGACGAGGATCACGGCGATGTCCTTAAGAAAATGCCGGAGGGTTTTCGCGTTCACATCGTCAATCCGAAGACGCGTCCGACGATCTTGCCGATCAGGTAGGCCACGAGTGCGGCCGTCGAAGCCACGAGGACCATCTCTCCCCCGCTCTTGAAACGGCTGCGCCCGGTGGCACGACCTTTGACGTAGCCGATCACATACAAGGAGAGAATCGTCGCGGCGATCGACAAAGGCAAGGCGGTCCTGACGGGAAGAAAGAGGTACGGCAGGAGCGGCACCGCGCCGCCGACGACGTACGAGAAGCCCATCACGACCGCACGCGATTTCGGCTCGTCGAGATCGCTCATGCCGATGCGCAATTCCTTCGCCACCATCTCTTCAAGCCAGAGTTCCTTGTTCGCCGTGATGCGGCGCACCAAGATGTCGATTTCTTCCGGAGAAAAGCCGCGCTGTCGATACATGACGCGCAATTCCTCCGTTTCCTCTTCCGGCTTCGTCTCGATCTCCTCGCGCTCGTCGGCGATCTTTTTCTCGAGCATCTCCCCGTGCGATTTGTTGGCGAGGTAGGAACCGGCCGCCATCGACAGCGCCTCGACCGCAATGATCACAAGACCGGAGAGCACGACGACGCCCCCGCTTTCCGTGCCGGCCGCGATGCCGGCAATGGCACCCATTGTCGAAACCAAGCCGTCTTCCAAGCCAAAAACAAGTTCGCGAATCGCATCCAAGAGTTTCCCAGAGGCTCCTTTTCCGGAATGGTTCGGCATATGGCGGAAGTATACCATCAAATAAAAAACCCGCTCATCAGTTGGGCGGGCGGTCGTAGAACGAGAGCCTGATGTCGCGCGGTTCCGCCGAAGGATCGGCGTCGCGGATCCACAGCTCTTCGCGCTCGGGACAGATCACGACGGTCGCGAGCGTCACGCTGGTCGCGT
>CAYYII010000034.1:0-7484 GCA_964471445.1 uncultured Gammaproteobacteria bacterium | reverse complement strand
GGAGTTTGGCGTTGGCGGTGTAGGCCTCGGCATTGACCAAGTCGAAGGGCGTGAAGACCGGCGCGAATTCTTTACCGAGGAATTCAGCGTCTTCCGAACCGATGCGGAACGAAACCATCGTGCCGACGTTGCCGAAGACCGCGTCGCGAATCGCCGTATCGCCTTTCTGCGAGATCTGCCCGATGTATTGATGTGCGAGCGTGAGGTCCAGACCGTACTTGCGCGCCTCCGACAGGATGGTGGAGATCGAATCGGTGATGAAGTTCTGGAACTCGTCGATGTAGAGGTAGAAATCCTTGCGCTCGTCGGCCGCGATGTCGGTGCGCGAGAGCGCGGCCATCAAGATTTTCCCGACCAGCACCATGCCGATCAGATACGCGTTCAGGTCGCCGAGTTTTCCCTTGGACAGATCGAGGAGGAGGATCTTCTGGCCGTCCATCGCTTCGCGCACGTTGAAGGCGCTCTTCTGCTGTCCGATGATCGGACGGACGATGTCGTTCGTGATGAACGGCGTGAGCTTTGAGGTGATGTACGGCACCATGTTGGCGAGCGAGGCTTCGCCGCCGGCCTTCGAGGCTTCCTTCAGCCAGAAATCCTTGACGACCTGTGTCTTGCACTTCGAGAGCTTGTAGGCGCGGAAGCGCTCATCGGAAAGCACGCGAGGGATCTCCATCAAGGTCGAGCCGGAAGCCGGATCGTCCATGACGAGGATCATTGCATTCCGCATGTACTGCTCAAACATCGGGCCGCCCGTCGACTTGAGGTCGTAGAGCTTGTCGAAAATTTTGAGCATCTCGTTGATGACGAATGTCTTCTGTTCGGGATAGCGCTCGTCGTATTCGAGCAAATTCAGGCCCATCGGACGCTCGGTATCCGCCGGCGAGAAAAAGATCACGTCGTCGGCGCGCTGTTTCGGCACGAACGTCAGCGCGTCCTGGGCGAAATCGCCATGAGGATCGATGACGCAGACGCCGCGACCCGCCTCGATGTCCTGCTTGACCATCGCCTTCAGCATTTCGGTCTTGCCCGAACCGGACTTACCGATGATGTACATGTGACGTCGGCGATCCGCCTGCTTGATGCGCACCGGATGTTCCTGACCGCGATACTTTACGACGCCGAGCAGCAAGCCTTCCTTGGGAAGGTTCGCCGGCGGCGGCGCCTTGCGGGCCATGAGCCAGCGGATGTTCGGCGTTTCGGTCGAAGGCAGCGGAAGATGCCAGAGGCTCGCGAGCTCGTCGGGCGTCATGACCATCCGGCGCTTGTCGTGGAAAATGCGCAAAATGAAATCGCTGACGATGCGGCTTTTGCCTTCGCTCACGCGCTTGAAGGCGTTACCGTATTGCGGGCTGGAGAACTGGTTGAAGGCACCGATCAAATTGCCGAGGACGAGCTGCGCGCGTCCCGGCGTCGGCGAAGACGCTACGAGATTGATGTTGGCGTCGAGGCCGAGCTGGCCGACCTTCTCTTCGATCGACTTCACCATCTGTTCTTCGAGCGGCGACAAACGGTATTCCTTGGCTTTCTCGCCGGTCTTCTCCTCCTGCGAGACGTGCTTGATGAGGCCCGCGCCCTTGCGCGCCTGGTCGTACGAGCGCCCTTGCTGCATCATCGAGGCGATCTTCACACCCTTCGCGCGCCATGTTTTTCTGGCCGAGCGCACGAGGATCTGAATCGCCGCGCCGTCGCCGGCTTCGACTTTCGCGAGCGCATTCGTCAGCGCGTTCAGCGGATCGGTTTCGAGCTTTTTGTAGGTATGGATCGGAAAAAATTGCTCGCGGCCGAAGATGAGATGGGCGCTGGCGATCTGCCCGTTCGGCTGGAACGGATTGTAATCCGCCGTCTCTTCGATTTGCGCGAGCGGGTACTGCGCATGCACCTGCTGTTCGATGAATTCTCGGAAGCGCTTCGGGGCGGAGATGTAAAACGAAATCAGGCCGCCTGTCGCGACGATCTCGAAGCCGATCACGTCGCCGCGTCCCGAAAACCAGGCCCGGAATCCGTGCTCAGCCTTGAGGCCCCCAACGCTCTTGAAGACGCCTTCGGCCACCGCCACCGCGGCTTGGATCTCTTGCAGGGATTTTTCGCGCGCGCCACCATCCTTTTCACCGGACTCTTTGGGGACGGTCACGAGGAGGACTGCGTTATCGAAGCCGCGCGCCACCTGGGCATGCGCCGTCAGCACGCGCCGTGCGATCCGCAGGGCGATGAGCGCGACGAAGAGACCGATGACGAACGGCGCCGCCGGCAAGAAGAATGCCCAGATCTCGGAGAGCGAAATCGAAATCATAGCTTGAGGATCCTGTCGGTTTTTATTTTTGCTTCCTGCGCCAAGAAAAATTGATTGACGCTCGGAATCATCTTCAGCCAGCCGACGATGAGCTTCAGCACGATGCGCGCGTTGATTTTGGCATGCTTGACCATCTCGACGATCAGCGAGGTCACGCGCTCCCCTTCTTTTCGAAACCTCATCCGATGTGCCGGGTCCATTTTTCCGAAAGATGCTCCAAGGTCTTCTTCGAGGATCGCTTCGACCGCGCGGACGGTCGGATCCTTCGGAACGGCCGGCATCGCGGGCGCGCTCGGTACGGGAACTGCGACGGGTACGGGCTCCTCGACCTGATCGATCGAGGCGGCCGGAGACTCAAAGGAAGCCCCTGTATCAAGGGCTTCCGTCTGCTGTTCCGGGATCTCCGGAACCTTTTCAAATCCGGGGGTGACACCTCCTGGAGGCATAGGCGTTGACGCTTGAAGTATAGCATACCTATACTGGCTCTGGTGCCTCACAACAACCCTCGCAGGGACGGAGAGCGCATGAAACCAAGTCGCGGCGTTTCCATCGCCGAGCCTCCAGATGATCTTCCGGATATCAAGCTGGGCGGAGGCTCGGGCAAGAAAGACGATGCGAAGTTGAAGAGGACCTTTGCCGAACGGCACAAGCCTCGTCTGAAAGAGACCTCCTATCTCAAAGTCCGGGTCAGGGATCCGCAACAACCCTCTGAAAGCCGCATCGTCGAGGTTGCGAACCTTCCTCAGGACGGCATGAGCGAATGGCTTTTGCGAGAACTCTCGGGTTGCCACCCGGAGTATCAGTTTCGAACGCCGGAAAGCGAGCCGATTCCGGTCAGCTGGATCACGCACATCCAACGTGGAAAAAGCACCGAGCAGTCTTTCGAACCGGTCTGCACGGCGGAAAAAACCGGACCCTTTCGTCCGCTCTGCGTGCACCTACGCATCGGGCGAGGAGAGCGGGTTGGGATAGCGAATATTCCGGACTCGGAGACCGGTCGACAGATCGTCCAACGCCTCATGTCGACAGACGCGGCGCACGCGCGGGCGCTCTATCACGAAGGCGATTTCCTGACGACCGACTTCGGCTGGATGCCGATTCGCAAGATCGATCCGACGGCCTTTTCTCCGCAGACGCCGTAAACGAAAACTCCGACGCCTCGCGCCGGAGCTTTTTTTGCCTCATTTTTTTTTCAACTTCTGGCCTTCCGCCGTGTCTTCGACGGTCCAGCCCAGGCCCGCGATCTCATCGCGCAGGCGATCCGAAGCGGCCCAGTCTTTGCTTACGCGCGACGCGATTCTTTCTTCAGCCAGTTTTTGCACATCGGTCGGGACCTCGGAGCCCCCCCCGAACAACTCGATCCCGAACACGTCCCCCAGCATGGCCTTGAGGCAAGCCAGCATGGTAGCGGCGACTTCCGGAGTCATCGCCTTGGCGTCGAGCGCCCGATTGGCTGCCTTCGCCAAGTCGGCGATGACCGCCAAGGCCTTAGAGACGTTCAAGTCTTCGTCCATCGCGTCATGGAACGTCTTCAGAGAGGAGTCTGCGGCAACCGCGACACCGGCCGCGGAGGCGAGACGGGCCGCGACCTCGCGATAATAGCTCGTCATCTTTTCCGCGGCTTCCAAACCCTCGAGTGTGAAATTGAGCGGCGTGCGGTAATGGGCGGACAAGAGCAGCCAGCGGATCGCGCCCGCCGAAAAACCCTTATCGAGCAGATCGCTCAGCGTGTAGAAGTTGCCTTTCGAACGCGACATTTTTTCACCATCAACGAGAAGGTGCGTGACATGCAGCCAGTGCTTCGAAAACCTGGCATCCGTCGCGCCTTCCGACTGGGCGATCTCGCATTCGTGATGCGGAAACTTCAAATCTTCTCCGCCGGCATGAAGGTCGATCGTCTCGCCGAGATACTTCATCGCCATCGCAGAGCATTCGATATGCCAGCCCGGGTAGCCTTGGATACCCCGCGGTCCCTTCCATTGCAAGACATGGCTCGGATTGTTGATCCAAAGCGCGAAGTCGGCCGGATGGTGCTTGTCTTCTTTCACCTCCACGCGCGCGCCAGCGACCAGCGCGTCCACGCTGTTACCGGATAGTTTCCCGTATCCCTCGAACGAGGCGACGTCATAATAGACATCGCCTTTTTCCGTAACGTAGGCGTGACCCTTTTCAAGCAACATTTCGATCAAGGCGACCATTTCGGAAATATGCTCGGTCGCGCGAGGATGCTTCCAAGCAGGCTTGAAACCGATCGTCTCCAGATCCCGAAAAAATGCCTGCTCATAAAACGCAGCGATCTCTTGCGGCGTCTTCCCTTCCTTGAAGGCCGCTTTTTCCATCTTGTCTTCGCCGACGTCCGCGTCGTTCAGCATATGGCCGACGTCGGTGATATTCATCACCAGCTTGGTTTCCGATCCGCGATGCTCCATATAGCGGCGGAGCAGGTCGACGGTCAGAAAAGTGCGCAAATTTCCGATGTGGACGTAATGATAGACCGTCGGTCCGCAGGCGTACATTGTCAAAACCTTTCCTTCTTCAGGAGGAAACGTCTTTTGGGTTTTGGACAGTGAATCGTGCAGTTTCATAAGGCAAAAAACGCGCAGGTTGTGCTATACTAGCACGAGCTTAGTCCTATCACAATTCCCTATGGACATGAAGAAAGCGGCTTTGGCGCTCGCTGTCCTGGCCGTCGGCTTCGTGGCGGGCTACGGAGCGGGGCGCGTCTCGACCGGGACGCCGATCAATCCCCTTTCCCTCTCCGGAAACAAGGGCGGATACGAGGAGGGGTATGCCGCGGCGGCAAAAAAAATCGCGGACGCCGGAGTTCTTCCGCCCGCGCCGACCGAAGCCTTCGCCTTGCGCGGCACGATCATCTCGGCCGACGCCGCCTCGATCGTCTTTGACGCCGATCTTCGCTCGTCGAATCCGCTTCAAGACCTGAACGGACCGACGCGCCGCACGGCCCACCTCACGGCCCAAACCAAGATCGTTCGCCTTGAACAAAGAAACGCCGAGGAGCTCGCCGCCGCCGAAGCGGAATTCGAAGCCTCGCTGGCCGCCGGAAAACCCGGTGCACCGCCTTCGCCGACGAAGCAGATTCCCATGACGGCGCCACTCAAAGCGGGCGATCATGTCATCGTGGAAGCCGGAAGCAATGTCCTTCCGTCCGCTTCATTCGATGCTGTGACGATCATCGTCGCGCTCGAACCGTAATAGAAAACACTCCGCATCTTCCGATGCGGAGTGTTTTTATGTTATCGAGCGGATTTTTGCTTCAGCGCTTGGACATCGACTTTCAAATGTTCCATTTCCGCTTTGAGATCCGCATAGTCTTGCGGATTGACCCATTGATGCGGATTGACGTAGCACAAGATCTTCTCCCCTTCCGATTGCGCAGTGTACGACTCCATGGCCATGCAGACCACACGGCCGGTTTTCGTCGCCTTCATCGCATATCCCGCTTTGGACGAGCTCGTCAACAAGTCGCCGGGGCGGATTGCGCCGCCTTCAAGGGTGACTTTGACCGGCACGCGGCCCGCCAACGCCACCGGCGCCTGCGTCGAACCCATGCTCTTGATCGCGCCTGCGGTGTTCGCATTGCCGATCTCGACGCCGATTTTGCCGTTGACGTCCTGGTTGCCCATCAAGACGCCCGGAGAAGTGGAGTAGATGCCCGCGATGCCGTCTTCATACGGCCTGCGCGACTTGTAGACTTTCTTTTCAACCTCGGGCCTCCAAACGATGACGTCTCCGGGTTCCGTTTTTTCTCCCGTTTCATACACTTCGGCGATGTCTTCACAGACGATAGTGTCGGTTTCCGAGTCGTTGGTGTTGCAGGCGGTGCGCATGGAACCGGCCGCCGCGTAAAAGGCGTAGTTCGTCGTCGCGGCCGACGCATTTCCGTACACGCCGTATGCCGTCGTACCGCCGACGCCGAAGCCGATCAGGCCGTAGTTTCCGCTCGACGCGCCGCTTCCCTGCACGTACGCGCCGTAGGTACTGACTTGACCGGCGCCGCGTCCGTAACTCTGGATGCCATAGATCGAACCGCCCGTCGTGATACCTCGCGTGCTCGCCGACGTTTCGCCGTTAAACGCCGCTTGGCCGGTGACTTGCAAATTACCGTTCGCGGCGATGGCGGTGAAACCGGCTCCGAAGGCGTTCGCCTGAAGGCCCACGCCCGCCGCATTCGAGGCACCGAACGTGCCGCCGGAGGTCGAACCGTTGCCGCTCACGCCGACCGCGCCGCCCGCTCCGTACAGCGCCGTGCCGCCCGGATCCGTCACGACCGCGTTGACGCCGCCGACGGTACCGCGCACCGATAACGCGGTATCAAAGGAGGTACCGCCGTTCCCGGTATTGCTGATACCGATGTACGTACTGATTTGCCTTCCGCGCTGCGCGACCGGAGCGAGCGTATCTTCTTCTCCCGCGCAGTTCACCCACGCGCCGGCTTCATAACACTTGAACTTGTTGCTGAGCGTATTGTAGTAGAGCATTCCGTTGACGCCAGCCGGCGTCGCGGCCTGGCTGCCCAACACCAGTTCCCCGGCGATCGTCGTCCGGTCCGCGGCGGCGTCGCCAAGCGTCGCGTTCCCGGTGGTCGAGAGCGTTCCTGCGACCGCCAACGTCGTACCGGGCGCGGCGGAACCAATGCCGACGCGGTTATTGGCGGCGTCGACGTAGAGCGTGTTCGCATCAAAGTTCAAATTGTTGGGCGTCGCCACGGCCGTGCCGGTGATCGTGAGTGCGTCCGCACCGGCATTCCCGATCGTCGTCGCGCCGTTTACGGAAAAATTCTGCGTCGCGGTGACGGTCGTACCATCGTCGGTCAGCGTCGAGTTCCCCAACGTCGCGGCGGCCGTGAACTTTGGAATCGTTCCGGCGGCTCCGCTTCCTCCAACGCCCGCACTCACACAATCCTTCCAGGCCCCGCCTTCGTAACAGCGGAATTTGTCGGTAGAGCTGTTGTAATACATCGTGCCGTTGGCGGCGCCGGAATCGGCCGCGGCCGTGCCGAGCGCGAGCTTCGTGCCGGGACCGACCGTCACGCCACCGGAAAACAAGGTGGCATTGTTAACGTAGAGCGAAGAAAAATGGCCGCCCCAACCGCCGAACGACTCCCCATAGACGCCGTCTCCGTTGCCTTCCGAGCGCCCATATACGCCCTTGCCGAGCGCGCCATTCGATAAAT
>CAYYII010000033.1:0-7826 GCA_964471445.1 uncultured Gammaproteobacteria bacterium | reverse complement strand
GAGGCACGCCTCGACGACGTGCGGACCAATGAACCCAGAAACACCTGTCACGAGTGCTTTCATGGTGCGAACGTAACAAAAAAGCCCGCCCCTGTCAACGGAGGCGGGTCAGCGAAACGGAGATCGAAGCATCGTCGTCGTAGAAGCGAGTCACTTCGTACGAGTCCTCGGGCAAGGTCGCGATCATGTCGCGGACTTCTTCCGCGTTGAAGCGCGGATTGCCGGAGAACCAGTCGAAGTTCGATGAAACCGAAAGTTGAAAGTCGATGGTTGGGTTGTACCAGCAGCGGAAGAGCAGGTTGTGCACGAGACGCTGCAGGTCCGGGTAGACCACGCCGTTGAACGAGACATCAGCGATGCCGAGTCCGTGCAATGCCTTTCCAAACCTGGTGACCTCTTCCGCGAACGCCCAGAGCTGATCGTAGCTGGCCTTCTTGGCCCACTCCATGATCGCATCATCGGCGAGATCCCGCGCCGCGCCCTTCTTACGACAGACGAAGAAGTTCAGGACGCCGCCGGGCATGAGATGACTGAAGAGCTGCTTGAGCGTTGCGGCCGGATCCGGCGTGTGGTGCAGGACCTGATCGCAGGAGATGAAGTCGAACGAGATATCCCAGTCGAACGTCGTGATGTCCTCGCGCACGACCTTGCAGTTCGGAAACGGCTTCAGATTCTCCGCGGCGACTTCGAGCGCCTGCGGACTCTGGTCCATCGCGATGATCTCAGCGTGCGGATTCAGCTCGGCGAACATCTTGCTGTCGCGCGCCTGGCCGCAACCGGCTTCGAGGATGCGCCGCCTACCCTTGAGGAACGCGGCGAGGCCGTCGGGCGTCTCGTAGCCATAGCGCGTGAGGTACCACTTCCGGTAGTCGGCCTCCGTCGCGAGCGCCCACGTGCGAGCGCGTCTCCACTTCTCGTCGAAAACGTCGAAGGTGTACTGCTTGTCGGGTGCGGTCATGATTCCTCCACGAGGATCCTCCTCGAAAAAACACTTCGTGTCAACTACGGCTGAAGGCCTTGTGCCAGCGATCAATGAGCAGGCTGAAATACGCGCCGCGATCCCAGTCTTTCTTGCCGAACCAGGTGTTGAATTTGATCGTCAGGCCTTTCTTCTCGTTTCGCAACGGCACCCGCAACCCGCGCTTGGCTAGGATCTTCCGCAAGACGACCTTATGGTCGAGCCCCGCGATCTTCAGCTGCGCCGGCAAGCTGAAGCCGAACTCGATGACCCGGCGGTCGAGGAACGGGCAGCGGTTTTCGAGGCTGTGCGCCGAAGCCATGCGATCCCCCATCTGCAAGAGGCTCGGCATGACGATCTTGAAATCAGCGAAGCCCATGGCGTTGACCGGATCGTCAAACATCTCGAAGTACGGGCGGATCACTTCGCGCACGAGCTCGAACGCCGTCGCATCGCGAGCCGTGATGCGCGCGAAGCCGTCGAGATACTGCAGATAATATTTGTTGAAGAGATACGCGTACGAAGGATACCGCTGGCGCATCTCCCATTCGCGGGCGATCGGCATGTAGCGGATATAGCCGCCGAAGATCTCGTCCGCGCCTTCGCCCGAAAGCACCACGCGCACCTTCTTCGCCGCGCGTTCCGCCAATTTCCAGAGCGGATACGACGAAAGGGAGCCGACCGGGAAGTCGAGGTGCCAGGCGATCTTGTCGATTGTGGCGTAAAAGTCCCCTTTCCAATCTTGGGTATCGTCGAAAAAGAATTTGTGCTTGAAAGGATACAGGCTGGCGATCAGCGACGAGTCGACGCCTTTCGAGTAAAACAGGCCGTACGCGACGTCGCTGCGCGGGCGGATCTTCACAGCATGCTCGAGCAGCGCTTCAAGTTCTTCCGACGCGGTTTTCAGGCGGATCTCGCGCGGCTTGAACGTCCAATACGGCTTGATACGCAGCTCGCGCGCGACAATGTCATATGTCGCGTAATGCGCGGGCGGAAACGCCTCGACGTGCTCCCAGAGCGTTTTATGATGGATATGCTGGAAAGCATGAAAAAATGCATCGTCGCGCTCTTTGAGGTGCAGCGCTTCGTATAGCGCTTTAGCTTCGGACGCGAAGCCGAACGTGCGGCCTCTCTGATAGAGGTACAAGGGCTTCTCGCCGGCGATATCGCGTGCGAGAATTAGTTTCTTGCGGCGGCGATCGTAGATCGCGAAGGCGAACATGCCGTTCAGGCGATCGAACATGCCCGTTCCCCATTGGCGCCAGGCCTTGAGCAAGACCTCCGTGTCTCCGGTCGTCCGGAAGATCCAGCCGAGGCGTTTCAAGTCCTTGCGCACCTCGATGTAATTGTAAATCTCGCCGTTGTATACGATCACAAAATGATCTTCCTCGTACGGCGCGAGGCCACCGGAGGTGAGATCAAGAATCTTCAAACGGCCCATCCCAAGCTCGAGCGGGCCATCTTTAAAGACGCCACTTTCGTCCGGTGCGCGATGCCGCTGGACGCCGATCATCTTGTCGATCCCGGTCAGGCCGACCAGGCCCGCGATACTGCACATATCAAGAAAGAAATCGGTTCATTTCGGAAAGAAAACGCTCGCACACACGCTCCGGCCGGAAACGGGCTTCAAAAACCTCATGACCGCGGATTGCCAGGGACGCACGGAGGCTCGGATCGGCTTTCAAGCGCAGAATCGCGGTGGCCAGCGCGGGACCGTCTCCCGAAGACACGACGCCTAGGTCCCGATCCGCAAGGAAAAGCTCTCGCACCGCCGGCGTATCGGCCGTGATGATCGGTTTGCCGCAGGCCATCGCTTCGAACACCTTGAGCGGCACTTGCATCTGCGCTTTGCGGCCTTGGCCGAAGATGCCGAGCAACACGTCGGCGTGACGGATCTCGCCGAGGACGCTCGGGCCTTCATCTGAGTTTTGCGGAAGCGTACCGGTGAACGTTACGTTGGTCAACGCGCGTGCTTCGGCCAGGCGGCGCATTTCGGGAGCGGTTTGACCATTGCCGATCAGGCGGAAACGGATATCCGCGCG
Source organism: uncultured Gammaproteobacteria bacterium (assembly GCA_964471445.1). Taxonomy (GTDB): domain Bacteria; phylum Patescibacteriota; class Patescibacteriia; order SG8-24; family DYFX01; genus DYFX01. The sequence goes on along the minus strand of CAYYII010000033.1, from coordinate 4,826 downwards.
ATCTCGCAGTCGCGCGGCCGCCTCAAGAATCGTTTCGACGCCGTGCAAAGGGATGAAGGATCCGTAAAAAAGGACCGTGAAGATACCGTCATCAGGCGCAGCTTGCCGCACGCGAAAAATTTCCGTGTCCACGCCGATCGGCAGCGTGAAAAATTTTTCCGGCGGCAGCTTGAACAGGCTGCAAAAATATTCGATATGCGCGCGCGTATCCAGAATGACGACGTCCGCCCAACGAAGCGCCAGCCATTCCATGGCATACAGCCCCGCGGCACGCAGGCTCCGAGGCTTGCAGGATTGGCGGTCTTCGACTTCCGATTGATAGACGGAGAAGCCCGCATCATAGACGATTGGCGCGCGAAACAGGCACTTCGCCAGCCAAACAGCGTTCGCACCGGGATAGCCGACGACAATCGCGTCGTAGGCCTTCGCACGAAAGGACCAGGCGAAACGAAGGAGCGCCCAAAACTTCCCTTTGACACGCCGCGCGTCAACGTGGCATGCCTCGACAAGGAGTCCTCGCTTCCGCAGCTCAGCGTGCAGCAGGCGCGTGCGCGGAAATCCGAGATCATAGAATCCGAACCAGAGCAGGCGCTTCATGAGCGCTCCTTGATCGCGGCCATGTACACAGCTTCCATGTCGGCGCCGACGTTCTCCCAGCGGAAACGCTCGATGCTGCCAGGTGCAGCAACCGACATTTTTTTCCATGTCGCTTCTTCGGCGAGGATTTTCTTGATGGCGCTCGCTAGTGTCTCGGCGTTTCCAGGCGGCACCAAGCGGCCGTTCACGCCGTCTTGAATGACGTCTTCGGCGCCGGAATCGAGGCAGCCGATAACCGGCAAGCCGTAAGCCATGGCTTCGAGATACACAAGACCCAGTCCCTCGAACGCGGTGCCGCTGTGTTCAGACGGCAACACGAAGAGATCCGCCTCGGCGTAAAAATGATTAAGCGCTTCTTCTGAGACGCGTCCATGAAACGTGACGCGGTCTTCCAACCCCAATGCGCGGACGCTCGCCACGAGCGTTTCAACATAGTGCGATGCATCCTTGGGTCCGACGCAATCGGCCCTGAAGGCGAAACCTTCATTTTTCAAACGTCCGAGCGCTTCAAGCAGCGTATGGAATCCTTTACGCGGCTTGACGGCGCCGACGGCCAAGATCCTGCGCTCGGCGCTGATTCCGTCTTTTTTCGGCACGCGTTCGGGAGGAACGAAGCCACCGTAGACGATCATTGTCTTCGCGTCCTTCACGCTACGTTCGAACACCTTCAACGTATAGCGGCTCAAGATCGCCATGCGGTCGGCTGAACGAAACGCGAGGCGATAGAGCCAGCGCACCGGCGTCGAGTACGAATCCAGATCGGCGAACGTACCACAAACGGAAATGACGAACGGCTTGCGCAAAAGCAGGGACAAGAAATACGCGAGCGGCGCGGCCGGTTCGATGGCGGCATGAAGAACGTCGCAGTTTTTCAATTCGTGACGAAGCGAGAAGGCATCGAGCAAAGCCAGGAACGGCTGCTTCCAACGAATGTCCGTGGAACGGAGGCGCGACGGATCGGGCACGATGACGTTCTCTGCGCCGTTCCGCCGGCGCGCTTCCGCCAAAAAACCGGCGGCATAGCGGCCCCAGCCGACGGTTTCATCCAAGGTCGTGGTCAAAAATGCGATCTTCATGCGGCCATCTTTCCAAAAGCGTACCCTGCCCGACCTTGCTTTTCAAGGGTAAGGGGGCTATCGTGAACGCGATATGACCGGCGATCTTCGCCGCTATAAATTGACACTGCTCGCGGCGGGAGATTTCCTGTCGGGCTATTTGGCATTGCTTCTCGCCCTCATCGTGCGCTACAAGGGCGATGCGCTGGCGATCCAATGGCCGGACCACGTCCAACCGTTTACGATCGTCTTCCTCTTGTGGATCGCGATCTTCTACGTCGTCGGACTCTACGACCTGGACGCGCTGCGCAGCCGTATCGAGCTCGGCGCCCGCGCAGCGGAAGCCCTGATCGCGGCCTTCCTGATTTCGATGGCCGTCTTTTATTTCACGCCGGGCGTCGGCATCACGCCGAAAACGAACTTGATCGTGACGCTCGCCTTCTACGCGATATTGTTCATCGGCTGGCGGCTGCTTACCATGCACCTCTTCTCGCGGACGCGCTTCCGCCTGCGTGTGCTGTTCTTGGGCGGGGGTGAAGAAGCTGAGACACTCCGGGACATCCTGCACCTGAACCCTCATCTGGGGTACACCCCGGTTGCGGTGCTGAAGGAGACCATTGAAAGCGGATTGCCGCCGTGCGACCTGATCGTCGTCTCGCGGACGATGCAGGGCCGCGCGGACTTGACGGCGCGGTTGTATCGGAAATTTTTCCAATCGGTGGCGATCATCGATTTACCGACGTTCTACGAAAAAATTCGCCACTCGGTGCCGGAATCGGCACTGGACGAGCGCTGGATTCTCGATAATCTGGCGAATCAGGACGCCGCGATCTACGAGCATGCTAAGCATCTCGGCGACATCGTGTGCGGCGTTCTAGGGAGCGTACCGACTATCCTTCTCTCCCCATTCATCGCACTGGCGATCTGGGTCGAAGATCGCGGTCCGATTCTCTATTGGCAGGCCCGCGTCGGCAAAGGCGGGCGACCCTTCTCGATCGTGAAATTCCGGACGATGCGGGTCAACGCGGAAACGCACGGCGCGGAGTTCGCGCAGGAGAACGATCCGCGCGTCACGCGCGTTGGTCATTTCCTCCGTACCTCGCGCCTCGACGAGCTTCCGCAGATCTGGAACATCCTGCGTGGCGAGATGAGTTTTGTCGGCCCTCGACCCGAACGCCCGGAAATCGAAGATGGCCTCGCAAAGACGATTCCTCTCTTCCCGGTGCGCCACTTGGTGCGTCCCGGCCTGACCGGCTGGGCCCAAGTCTCCGCGCCCTACGCCGCTACGCACGAGGATCATTTGATGAAGCTGCGCCATGACCTCTACTACCTGAAGTACCGCTCGCTGGCGCTCGACGCCGCGATCATCTTGAAGACGATTTATAGCGTCTTGAAGCGGAAAGGGCGTTGACCGCAGCGGGAAAAAGATCCGGTTTCGCTCGGACGAGCCATAGCCTGGAAGCACCCTGTGTGTGTAGTCGGAACCGTCGGCGCGATGATGCTCTTCGACGCGAAGCGGCTTCCGATCTTTATCGCTTTTCCATGACCGCGATCGACCCGTAACCGAAATTTCGGAGAATCGGCAGATGCTTAGCACGGTCGAACAGTTTCACGAGCGGCAGGAGGAAATTGAAATACGGCACGACGAGCGTCGGAGCTTCAAAACGCGTGATCGCGAATCCGCCCTTTTCGAGGCGGCGGCGCATGACCCAGGGATACCGCCAGATGTGCGGCAGCTCCCCCACGCCGGCATAGCCCTCTTGGACGCCTTCGCGCCCCAGGTTCAGGACGATGCGCAACAAGCCCCACGGAAACGCGATGAGCGCGCGCTTCGACAGCCGCCAAAAATCGGCTCCGCCGAGCTGCGAGGCTCCCGCAAGATTGAGGCAAGTCGGAAGCGCGACGATCGCGCGACTCTTCGTGACGCGACGGATCTCCGCGAGGCCTTTGTCGAAATCCGGAAGATGCTCAAGCACGTGCGAGGAGATCACCCAGTCAAAGCTCGCGTCGGGGAATGGCAGCGCTTCAGCGTCGCCTTGCAGTACCGTCACACGATCCAACACGCCCTTTTTTTCCAAAAATTTTCGCGCGTTCTCAACGTTCGGCTTCGAGATGTCGATCGCCGTCACCTTCGCGCCTCGCTCGGCCAAGTACCACGAGAGCACGCCTTCGCCGCAGCCGGCGTCCAGAACCGTTTCGCCGGGGCGAATGAATTTGGCGATCGTCTCATAGCCCATCCGATGCGCATAACGGCGCAGCGGGTACGGCGAATTGAGCCGCTTGTCGACGATGCGGTCGCCGTAGGTTTCGTAGAATCCTTTGATCTCTGAAGCGTCCATATCAGCGCGTACGGCGGAGCTCGAGCGCCTGCGCGCCGGCCACGGCCAGGAGAAGAATAAGAGGCTCCGTCGGGAAACGATAGCGCGCGAGCGGCTCGAAGCCTTCGAAGCCCTGCACGCGATGCAAGCCGCCGAGCATGATGGTGCCGAAGGCGAACAGGACTGCGATCATGATGCCGATCTTCGCCTCTTTCGGAAGCTTCCCCCGCCAGAGGCCGTAGAGCGCGAAGAGCAGGAGCAGCCAATGCGCGAGCACGAGAATCCACTTGCCGACGATCTGGTGCACAGGCTGGATTGCCATGAATGATCCCGCTTTCGGACTCAAATGATAGACGACGTCGCCCGTCGGGTTCGGCTTGCCATCGATCGGCTCCCCCGTTCCCAAATCACTGATGCGGTACGGAAAGCGCCAATAGAGATAGGCGCCTTCCGCATAGAGATGCCAGCGGGACGGCGAGAAAAGAAATCGGAGAAGCGTCGGCTCAAAAAGATCCTTTTCGTAATTCTTGGAGACGAGCGGCTGCGATGACAGCGCGTTCCGCTCAGCGATGCTCGTATTGCGAACATGCAGGCCGCCAAGGGCGAGCAGCGTCGGAATCGTCAAAAGTACCGCCAGCTTCCACGAGCGCCGCGAAAGAAGCGCCCAGCCACCGAAGAAAGCAGCTTGATAAAAACCGAGCTCGCGGGTCAATCCGGCCAGCATGAACGCGATTCCGGAAACGAACGCGACGCGCAGGTGCTTCTGCTCCACCGCTAAAATTCCCGTGATCACAGCGATCGTCAGAATGAACGCATACGTCGTTTCCGTATAGATGATCCCGCTCTCGAGCACCAT
>CAYYII010000032.1:0-7946 GCA_964471445.1 uncultured Gammaproteobacteria bacterium | reverse complement strand
CGCAGGCGGGACAGGCCTTCGGGGCCGCGATCCCCTTTTCTTTGCCGGTCCGAAGCTTCGGCAGAACCTGGAGGATCTTCGGAATGACGTCGCCGGCTTTTTGCAACACCACCGTATCGCCGATCTTCAAACCAAGGCGTTTGATTTCATCGAGATTATGAAGCGTGGCGTGCCGGACAGTTGTGCCGGCCACGAGGACCGGATCCATAACGGCGACCGGTGTGATCGCACCCGTACGACCGACCTGCCATTTGACTTCGCGTACGATCGTCGTGACCGCTTCGGCAGGAAACTTGTAGGCGACCATGCCGCGCGGCGCCTTGCCGACGACACCGAGCCGCTCGAACGCCGCGAGATCGTTCACGCCGACCACAATGCCGTCGATCCAATACGGCAGCGCCTCGCGTTTCTTTCCGACGCGATCGTACAGCGCCTGCGCCTCATCAGCGTCAGCGCAGCGCGCGTTCAGCAGATTCGCCGGCAGGCCGAGCATCTTCAAAAGCTCGTGACCCTGCTCGTGCGCGATCAAGCCTTCGCTCGTCACGAGGTCATAGGCGAAGAAGTCGAGCTTGCGCGAGGCTGTGATCCTCGCATCCAGCTGACGAAGCGCTCCTGCGGCGGCATTACGGGGATTGGCGAACTCCGGCTCGCCGTTCTTGCGCGCTGTCGCATTAATTTTTTCGAGCGCTTTTTTCGTCATATAGACTTCGCCGCGCGCTTCAAGACGACCGTCGAGAAGACGGTCGACGGCGCGCTTCACGGCCTGGAGAGACAGGCCGTAGCCGAAGGATTTTACAAAAGCCTGCAACTCCGTTTCGGACGGACGACGGAGCGCGAGCGGGATCGCCTCGATCGTCTTCAGGTTCTGTGTGATGTTCTCCCCTACGCGCCCGTCGCCGCGCGTCGATCCGCGGGCGAACGCGCCCTTCTCGTATTCGAGCGAGACGGCCAAGCCATCCATCTTCACTTCGGCATACAGGTCGGTCTTCAGGTTCGGAACGCGGCGATGCAGGCGCTCCATCCAGGCATCGAGCTCGGCGCGCGTAAAGACGTCTTCAAGCGACAGCATCCGCTTGGCATGCGGCACTTTGCCGAACTGCGGCAACGCCGTTCCGGCCACGCGCTGCGTCGGCGAATCCGGCGTGATGAGCTCCGGATAAGCTTGCTCGATCTCCCATAATTCATGCTTCAACGAATCCAAAGCGCCCTCCGACAAATCGCCTTTGTCGAGGACATGCGTCGCATAGCGCTCTTCGTTGATGACCGCGCGCAATTTTCGCGCGCGTTCGGCGGCTTCTTTTTTGTTCAACATAGGGCTAGAGACACGGCGCGCCGGAGATGTTCTTGAGGAGCGAGCACTGGCTGAAAATCACGAAATCAAAAGCGCCGGAAAGAGGCTGGAGGCGCGGCAAGCGGAGTTCCATGGCCTGGCGGGCGGTTCCGAACGTGCCCGTCGATTGCACGGCGATCCGCGACGGGATGGCGACCTGAGCGCCTCCGGCGTTATCGGCACTATACGCCGTGATCGCCAGGTTGGAAATGTCGCAGGTCTTGGCGCGAAGCCGCACGCGATAGGCCCGGTTCGAGGCGAAATCGTTATCGATGACGCGCGGCGCAACACGCAGAAAGGTCAGGGCTGGAGACGTGCCGTGGAAGGCGATGCTCGGGTTGAAGCCGCCGACCGCGGCCGGATCCCAGCCCGTGGCGAAGACTTCAAGACCGGAGGTGCCACCGCACGCGTCATCCCAGGAAAATGTCAGCGATTCGATGCCCATCGCCGCGGCCGGCGTTTCCGGATCCCAAAGCACGACCTCGTATGACTGGTCTTTCGGAATGGACGTGAAGATCGTCGTCTCGGACGCGGTCAGCGCGCGCGTCCAGCCGGAACCGTTGCCCATCGGCACGCCTGAAAACGCAAGCGACGCGTCATGGGAATCGTTCGTGTTCAGCGTCGATGAGGGCGTGCCGACGCGGCGGATCTGATAGAGGGTCTGTTCCGCACCCGATTCCGCCGCGCTGAAAGCCAGGATCGAATCGTCGACGACGCGCGATTGCCGCAAGTTCAGGATCGAGATCGTGCCGAGAGAGGCGCCGACGATCAAGACGCCGCTCATGATGAGCAGCGAAAGCAGGAGCACGTTGCCGCGGGATTCATCGCGCATAGGAACGCGAAGTTACCGTGGTTTGCGCGTTCATCGTGACGATGTCCAACGGTTTCGATCCGGTCGTCTTGATCTGGATCGCCACCGTGACGGTCGGTTGCGCGTTCGCCTGGTAGAGGCCGCTCGCGGCGTCGATCGAAAACGGATCGTTGCCCGGCGTGACGTAGAACACGAGCTTCTCGAGCAGAACGCCACTCGCCGTCAAGCTCTGCGAGACGCCGTTCACTTTGACCGCCAAGCAGCCCGCGATGCCGGCCGGGCAGATCACAGGATTCGTCTCGGCGTAAAATTCGAGGCGGTTGCCGGAGGCGCTTTTCAGGAGCAGGCGGTCGGTCGGCACGGAAATGCCGCCTTGCGCCCCTTCGTACGCGGCGTAATCGATCTGGCCACCGCGGACTTCGCGGACGATCGCCTCCATCGCGAACCGCAAGTCCGCTTGTGCCGCAGTGAGCGCCAACACGCGCCGCTGGGCCTGGTTCGCCAAGAGGAACGTCGCCGACGTGATCGTGACGACCACGCTGAAGACGCCCATCACGACCAGGATCTCCATGAGTGTCAGGCCGGGATGCTTGCCGAAACGAAAAATCGACGCGCACAGCTTCTCGCCTTTCGCTTGTCGTTTTTTACCTCCAATCATACAAACGTTCTTCAATGGCGAGCGTCCGGAACTGGCCGCCGATGTTGCGATAGCGAACGCGAGACGTCACGGCCAAGCCGACCAGGCGTTCGGAAACGAGGCAGGTACCGGCCCCGCCGACCAGGCGTTCGAGGCCGCTCCCGGAATCGCGGCACAGATGCTCCAACGTCACGACGCGGCTGTAGAGGCTCGCCGTGGCGCCCGACGGGACGGCATCCGCCTGCGCGTAAGCGCCGCTCGGCGTCAGATAGACGATCGCGTTCGGATTCGAGAGGTCCGTGGGCGCGAAGGAGGCGGCCCAAGAACCGTTCTCGAGATCGAGCAGGGGGCGGATCGTCTTGTTTCCTTCCGCATCCACCAGGCCGAGCTGGAAGCTCTGGCCGTTGAGCCAATTCGAATCACGGAGCGACCGCACGACCTCGACGCCCTCGCGCGCCAAATTGGCCGCGACGATCTGCGCGCCGCCGACGCGCGAAGCGGTGATCGAAGATTGCACGAGCGCCAAGGCGCTCGCGATCGCCGTGATGATGACGGTGATCGCCACCATCGCCTCGATAAACGACTGGCCTCGCGGCGCCGTCTTAATCGTGATCGATTTTTCCGGAGAGGGCGTAGATATTGACATGCCTGGTGATGGTGCCGAATTGGTGACTGAGGGTCAGTGCGACGAGTGGTGTGGCGGATGCGGAGCCATTGACGTACAGCTGACCATAGGGCGGTGCATACACCAGATCGAGCGGCGTGCCCGCGTTCGAAGCGGTCAACCACACGTCGTTCGCGGCGATATACGGAATGGAAGCGAGCTCTTCGCCGTTATCATAGCGCCAGTCTCCGTCGGTGTCGTAGAACAAGAGATAGCTCGTGGCCGGCTCCGTCGTGAAGCGGAGGCCGTAGCCGTTGGGCACGCGCTTTTGGCAGATGCCGCCGCCCGCGCACTCGACCGGCGGATTTTTCGGCTCGCAGACGCTCAGGCTGTTGGCGCCGCCGCTGCAAACGGACACGAGGCGGCCCGAGAGCGACGACGTTTGCATCGAACGAATCTGATTGACGAGGATCTCCGAGGCCAGCCGGACTTCCGTGCTGCGTTCTCCACCGCGGAAATTCGCCATCATCATGCCGGTAATCACGCCGATGATCGAAATCGAAACGAGGAGCTCGACCAGCGTGAAGCCCTTAGAAACCGAGAAGCGAGGCATACCATCCCAACGCCGGACGACCGAAAAAAAGGACCGCGATCGTCGCGACGCTGAGGAACGTGCCGAAGGCCATGCGCCCCGACCACTTCGCCTTGCCTGCAGCCAAGAGACCGATCGCCGCGAGCGCGCCGAGCACATATGCTGCGAAGAGTGCGAGAAGAACTTGCGGGAAGCCGAGCATCATGCCCATCATCGCGCCAATGCGAATGTCTCCCCCGCCGATCCAACGGCCGCGCGAGACGACGTACTGTACAAGGAAGAATCCCCCGCCCACCGCGGCGGCGAGAAGAAGGTTGAGCGGATCGGCCCCCAAGGCCACGTTCGCCACGAAAGCGATCGCGGCGGCGGGCAGCGTCACGGAATCGAAGACCACCATGTCGCGCAGATCGATCACGAAAACGACCGTCAAGACCGCGATGAAAAACCAATCCCGAAGCGTTGCGAAAACGTCATGACTGATGCCGACCGCGCTTTCATGAAGCAAGAACGAGGCGACGAAAAGCACCATCGTCGAAAGCTCGACCAGCGGATACTGCCAGGAAATCGGTTTTTTGCAGGATCGGCAGGCGCCGCGCAGCGCCAAAAAGCTGAGGAGCGGAACGAGCTCGCTCGGACGCAGCACGGCATGACATTCAGGGCATCGCGAACGTGAACGCCAGCCCTTTTCGCCGGAGCGGAGGCGTCCGATGACGACGTTCAGGAAGCTGCCGACGGCCAGACCGATCAGCCCGGAGAGAAGAGCGAGCATACCGCCTTACGGGCACGTGCCGTTCTTGAGCGCCGTCTGGTCGGCCGTGACCGTGCCGGCCGTGAGCGCGCTCGAAGCGACGCCCTGCTCCAAGGCAGCCTCGATGCAATAGCCGTTGCACGGCGCATCCGTGCACAGGGCGCCGAAGCCGTCCGTGCTTCGATACGTATACGCCGCGCCGCCCGGATCTGGATTGGAAGGCACGAGACCCATGAAGATCTTATTATCATCGCAGTTCGCGCCGGTCTGGTCGGCCTTGAAACCGGTGTCGGTTCCGAGTGCGCAAAGCACGTCGGTCTCAGACGTGCCAATCGTGATCGAAGAAGCCACGACGGGATAGCCGGAGCCGGGTTCATACGATAGCTCGAGCGCCTTTTGGATCTGCTTCAGATCAGTCACGCGCTTCGTATCGCGGGATTTTCCCCGAGCGCCGTTGATGGCGGCAACCGCAATCGTGGACAGAAGCCCGATGATTGCGATGACGATAAGCAACTCGATCAGCGTAAACGCGCGCGGCCGTGAGGATGGAGCCATAGGCAGTCTAGTGAACAACGGGGCCAGTATACCATAGAAAAAACCCGCTCGGCATGCGCCGGGCGGGTTTTCTACGGACGCGAGGCTTAGCAGGAAGAGCCAGCCTGGATACCGTTCTGGTTGGCGCAGTTGGTGCCGGCGCCGAGCTGACCCGTCGCGCCTTCAAGCGTGAAGGTGAGCTGGTAGACTCCCGTCGCGGACGCGCTGGTATACGTATACGCCGCGCCGTTCGGAGTCGGGTTCGTCGGGACGAGACCCATGTAGATCGTGCCCGAGTTGCAGGCCGCCGAGGAGGCGACGAAGCTCGAGGTGCCGTTGTTGTTGCAGAGCACGTCGAAGTTCGCGCTGCCCAGGATGGTTCCCGCGCCGGTCGGGTAGTTGTTGGTTTCGGAGAAACCGAGTTCGAGAGCGGTCTGGATCTGGCGGATGTCCGAAACACGCTTCGCGTCGCGGGAGCGCTGACGGGCGCTGTTGAGCGCGACGACGGCCAGCGTGGAGAGCAAACCGATGATCGCGATCACTACCAGCAACTCAATGAGGGTAAAACCCGATTGGCTACGTTTCATACACGAAACGAAAATGAATCTTTAGAACTTAATTATCCACAGTCTAGCACGTTTTTATAGAGAGCACGAGAGCCCTTGCGGACTTGCCGTGCACATTCCGCCAGAGAGCGTTCCAAGCGGGCCTTTCATGACGAACTGCAGGCGATACGCGAGACATGTCACGGGCAAATGCGCGCCGCAACCGGGAGGCTGCGCCTCGTACCCGAACGCTTGCGCGAGTTCCGCTTCATCAGAACGGAGATCTTCGGCCGCGCCCGGATAGGAGGCCGTCCGCGCGCGATACGTTTCCAAGAAGGCTTGGACCTGACGAACGGACGAGACGCGTTCGGCATCGTCCGCGCGGCGCCGCGTATCGATCACGCCCAAGAGCATCGGCACGGCCAGCACCAAGACCAGTCCGCCCGCGATCGCGCCTTCGATCAGCGTAAAGCCTTTCGTGTTCACATCTGTTGGGCCAAGGTATACATGGGTAAAATGATGGCCGATACCAAACCGCCGACCGCCAGACCCATCAGCACCATGATGATTGGCTCAATGGCCGTCGACAGGTTCGCGACGATCGCGTTGATCTCGCGTGTGTAAAAGTCCGTCAAGCGGACCAGCACCTGCTGCAGCTTGCCGGTTTCCTCTCCGACCGCGATCATCTGCGTGACCATGTCGGGAATCTCCTTTCGGGTTTTCCAGACGGTCGTCATGGAGTTGCCAGCTGCAACTTCCTGCACGGTCTTCACGAGGCCTTCGCGAAACGTCTCGTTGCCGACGATGCCGGAAACGACCTTGAGGCTCGTGACCATGTCGACGCCACCTTCGATCAGCGTCGCCAAGCTGTGCGTGATGCGCGTGATGTAAATGCGGCGGAACAGCTGGCCGAACACGGGAATGCGGAGGGCGAGCGCGTCGAACACCCGCTTGCCGACGGGTGTGTGGTACAAGGCGCGTCCGCCGAACACGGCGCCGAAGACGCCGCCAATGACGAGATACCAGAAGTGCACGAAGAAGTGGCTGACGGCGATCAGCATGCGGGTCGTGACAGGCAAATCGACGCCGCTTTCCTGCAAGACGTCCGTCAGTTTCGGCACCACGAAAATCATCATGATGGTGCCGACGAGGAAGAGCATCACGAGAACGAAGAGTGGATACGTCATGGCGCCCTTCACGCGCTGGCGCAAGTCGTAATCCTTTTCCTCCTGATCGGCCAGATATTGGAGCACTTCGTCAAGCTTGCCGGACGTTTCGCCTGACCGGATCAAGTTGACGTAAAAGGTCCCGAAGACGTGGGGATATTTATTGAAAGCATCCGACAAGCGAACGCCACCCTCCACTTCATTGGCGACGTCGAGAACCATCGCGTGGAGCTTCTGGCTGCCGGTCTGGCGCGCGGCGCTTCGTAGGGCGCGGACGATCGAAACCGACGCGCTGATCATGACCGACAACTGGCGGGAAAAGATGACGACGTCTTTCGGGGACACGCGGCGCGAGAACGTAAAGCGGCGCGACGCGAGCGTCGGCGCGTCGCGTTCCGTCAGCACGAGCATCTGATAGCCGTGCTCGCGCAGGATGTCGGACGCCTGCGCTTCGTTATCCGCCTCGACGGCGCCTTCCAGCACCGTTCCGCGCGAATCCTTTACCTTGTAGTTGTAGATCGGCATGCGGTCAGTTCAGTTGCAGCGCGCGCTTGACCTCGCGAACGGCGTCGCTCGGGGATACATGTGCCTTGATCAGATACTCCGTCGCGCCTTCCTGGAAACAGCGCTCGACGCTCGCCTTCTCCGCCAGGCTCGTCAGGATCAGGATCGGCATGCGCGCGAGCGCGGACATCCGCCTCGCACGGCGCAGGACCTCGAAACCGTCCAGTTTCGGAATCAGGAGTTCGAGAACCATGACGTCCGGCAGCGTCGCTTCGGCGATAGAGAGGCCTTCCTCGCCGTCGCATGCGTGAACGACCTCGAAACCTTCCCGTTCGAACTTCGTCGCGTACAGACTGGCGCACAACGCGTCGTCTTCGACCAGCAGGATGCGGACACGTGCGGCGTCAGGCATAGCGTCTTATTCCCGAGCGAGACGCAGCACCTCGTCGACCGTCGTCGTACCCTCGAGGACCTT
>CAYYII010000031.1:0-7950 GCA_964471445.1 uncultured Gammaproteobacteria bacterium | reverse complement strand
TTCATCGCGCAGGGCGACACCTTGACCACCGAGGTCATGCGTGATACGGACTGGTACCAGGCGGGCCCGCTCATCGGCACCGGACTCGACACCCGCATCAGCGGCGGGCTCCCGGACCAGATGCTGTGGGGCAACGAGATCGGTTGGACCTACAACGGTAACCACGTCGACTGGGGCGCGCCGTTCGCCAACACGCTCACCCGCTAGCTCCTTCTCTCGCTCCTTCCTCTCGGGGACTCCCCGTCCCCTTCAGCCCTTGGGCTGCCGAGCACTGCGCTCGGCGACCGAGGCCCTGAAGCAACTGCCTACTCGTCGCACCATCGCACCACAGGAGATCGTCATGACCGCTGCCCAGCTGCATCTCGTCGACAACAACCGTAACTCGCGACAGGACGAAGCTCGTCAGGAGCGACAGCTCCTCGTCTGCCGCGTCACCGGCGTGTACGCAACGGCCACCAATCGCATCTCCGGAACCGTCCTCATCGACTTCCGCGCCTTCCTGAACTTCCGCTGGATCTTCGAGCAGCGCGGGCTTCTCCAGCCGAACAACAAGCGAACGACGGCGATCTGCGAGCTCAACAACTCGTTCGACTGCGCCGTCCGCGCGGGCATCGACCGCCGCGGCAACCTGCTCCTCATCGACGAGGAGATGCGGATCATGTACGTGGTCAGCTGGGACGAGGCGGCGCTCATCGCCATCTACGACAAGGCGGACGAGGCGGCGCGATGATCCAAGGGAACGAACACGCGATCGTGACCGCGTTCATCAACGCGCTCGTCGCGATGATCGCGATCATGCTGGTCTGCGTCATGCACACCACGTTCACCGCCGTCGATCACGAGCTCAGCCACTACAAGCCGCCCGCCGACAAGGGCGCGCCGCACCGCAGTCTGGATCGCGACGACGCCGTCGCGTCCAGTCCGTGACATCTCAGCCTCGAAAACTCAGAACCCCATCCCTGCATCGGGACGGGGTTCTTATTTTTTACGCCCTTACTTCTTGATGATCTTGTCGATCAAGCCGTACTTCTTGGCTTCGTCCGCGCCCATGAAGTTGTCGCGATCCGTATCCTTGTCGATCTTCGAGAACGGCTGCCCCGTGGCTTTCGAGAGAATCTGGTTCAGCGAATCCTTCATCTTCAGGATGCGTTCTGCGCGGATCTTGATGTCGGAGGCCTGGCCTTCGGCCCCGCCCAAGACCTGATGGATCATGATCTCGGAGTTCTCGAGAGCGAAGCGCTTGCCCTTCGTGCCGCCGGCGAGCAGCACCGCGCCCATCGAAGCGGCCATGCCGACGCAGATCGTCGAAACGTCCGGCTTGATGTAGTTCATCGTGTCGAGAATCGCGAGACCCGCCGTGACCGAACCGCCGGGCGAATTGATGTAGAGCTTGATGTCGCGATCCTTGTCCTGGCTTTCCAGGAAGAGAAGCTGAGCGATGATGATGTTCGCGATATGATCGTCGATGCCGTCGCCCAAGAAGATGATCCGATCCTTCAAGAGGCGCGAATAAATATCATACGCGCGCTCCCCGCCCGGCGTCTTCTCGATCACGGTCGGGATCAGATAGTTGTTCTGCGGAAACGAATTGATGGCGTAGGGGTTTTGCATACGTGAACGATTACGGATGACGTTTTTACTTTAATGCATTTCTGCACCATTGTCATCCTGAGCGCAGCGAAGGATTGTATGGATTGGAGGAAAATTTTATAGCGCCGGAAGCTCGAACTGCGGGCCAAGGTCGGCTTGCTCGACGCGCCAGCCGTTCGGATGCTCGACGATTGCGCCATCGACTGTGAAGCCGGCCGCCTTGCGATGGCCTCCCCCGCCGTACGCTTTGGCCATTTCGGCGACGTCGGTTTCGGTAGCGCTCCGATAACTGCCTTTCACCCGGTTGCGCCCGAGCTCTTTGAGAACCAGGACGACATCAGCTTGCAGAAGATGGTTCAGGAAGTTCGACAACCCTTCGACATGCTCGTCTTCGACGGGATGATCTTGGAAATCCTTGCGGAAGAGGACCGTCGAAGCGATCTGCGTCTGCGGATCGAAGCGCAGGCGCTCGAGCGCGCGGCCCCAGAGCTTGAGCGCGTCGAACGGCTTGTTGCGCATCAAGCGGCGCGTGATGTCGCGGATCGAAACACCTTTTAACAGAAGTTCGGAAGCGATTTCGAGACTCTTCACCGTCGTCGCGGGATTGGAAAAGTTCGAGGTATCGGTCAGGAGGCCGGTCATGAGGCACGTCGCCATCGCGCGCGTGATCTCCGCGCCGTTGTCGTCGAAGAATTCATGCACGACTTCAGCCGTCGAAGACGCATTCGTGACGACCAAATTCGCGTCGCCGAACATCAGGTTCGTGATGTGATGGTCGAAATCGGCGATGAAGGGCCGTTTCGGCATGGCGTTCACAAAATCCTCGATGCCGGCGTACTTCATGTCACTCGCGTCGAAGACGCAAAGCATGTCGGCTTCTTCGTCCTGGAAAATCTTCGGGTCGTTCTTCACCTCCTTGATGCGTGGAAAGTAGGCATAGGCCGTGGCTGGCTCGTCGGCGCAAAACGCGTGCGCGTCGCGGCCCTGATCGCGCAGCCAATTATAGACGGCCATCATCGCGCCGAGCGTGTCGCCGTCCGGTTTCTTGTGGGCGACCAAAATCGGCTTCCGCGCGACGGAGAGTTTCTCGAAGATGCGTTTTGAGACGGCGCGATGAAGCATAGGGGCAAGGCCGGTTACCGTACGAGAAAAGAAAAACCCCGTCAAGGAAGACGGGGTGCGTCGACGCAGTCGATGCGGAGCGTCCCGAACCCGTTGCCGAAGGTTTCGTGGGGAAACCGCAGTCCTGGCAACGCATCGCCTACATCCGCGTGAATGCCGAGAAGTTCCGTACCGGACGGCGCGTGCCGGGCCAGCAGCCCAGCCAGCACGCGCGCTTCGGCCTCCTGGAAGAACAGATCCTTCCTTCCGGACGGGATGACATGGAGATACGGCGTCGGATCGAGCTGAGCTCCCGGCGCATCGGACATCGTGCGCCAGGCGACAATGTGCTGCATCAGGGCGTTGCCGCCGAACGGATAGAAGCAGAGCCGGAACGGACCGCAGGCGAAGGTCAGACAGCACGTGTTGACGTCATGGATATGCGCCGCCGCTTCACAGAAGCGACGGACGCGGCGATACGCATCTTTATCCAGAGGAAAGCCCCGCCGAGCGTCGTGATCGAAGACGAGCGTCGCGCCCACGGCCGGTTCGGCCGCCGTGACCTCCGCCACGAACGAGCGGATGAACCCCTCTGTCGCCGTGAGCAGCTTCCCGAGGTCGAATTTCGGCCCGCTGGCCAGGACTGTCGTGGCATCACGTGCGCGAAGATTGCTGATCATGGCTTTCCTCCTCGACGAAATCGTCTTCCGGTTGGTAGCGGCAGATCTTGAGAGTACCGCGTCCTTTGCCGAACGCGGCGTGCGGAAAACGAACGACGATCGCCAGTGGCGGAACATCCTCGTCTGCGCTCTTGAGCTCCCATGTGACGCCGCGAAACGCGTATCCATCGAGCGTCCATCGCAGGAAGTCGAGATGATCTTCCCGAAGTGGGTCGATCATGGCTCGTTCCGCCATGATCATCAGCACAGGCGTCGGATCGAGCTCTTCCCACGGAAGCTCCTGATCCGTCTCCCCGCCGATCATGTTGCCGTGCAGGTAATCCATGCCCAGCAGGTAGAGATCGATCGCGAACGGGCCAAGGTGCGTTGAGCAGCAGTACGGGGTCACGTCATAGCTGGCGATCTGGCAGTCGCTGAAGACCCAATCGATCATCGTGTATCCCTGCTCGTCGAGCAGGCGCTCCTGCTCGTCGGACGGAAAGACAAACGTATGCGGCCCGTTCTCCTGAAAACAAGCACGCACACGATCTTGCAGCGCGCGAAGGATGCCGAGCGCCATCTCGGTCACTTTCGCCAGGTCGAACTTCGGTCCGTCAGCGAGCACCGTGTCAGCATCGAGATCGCGGAATTTCCTGAGCATGAGGCGCTCCTCGTTGAAAGGTACCGTCCCCAGCATCGCGCCGCCGGCTTGAAACGTCAAGCATTCCCAGGTACTTTAAGGGGGTAATAGCCGACGTTCACCATGTATCTCCAGCGCATCGAAATGCAGGGCTTCAAGACGTTCGCCAATCGGACGGTCTTGGAATTCCTCCCTCCGAAAGAAGGCAACCGCGGCACGACCGCGATCGTCGGACCGAACGGTTCGGGCAAGTCGAATATCGCGGACGCCGTCCGCTGGGTGCTGGGCGAGCAATCGCTCAAGCTCTTGCGCGGCAAAAAGTCCGAAGACGTCATCTTCAGCGGCTCCGAAAAACGTTCGCGTTCCGGTTTCGCCGAAGTCTCCTTGGCTTTGAACAACGAAGCGGGTGGCAACGACATCGAGTACCCGGAAGTTGTCATCACGCGCCGCATCTACCGCGACGGCGAATCGGAATACCTGATCAACAAGAACAAAGTGAAGCTGCAGGAAGTCATCCTGCTCCTCGCCCGCGCGAATTTCGGCCAGCGCACTTACTCCGTGATCGGCCAAGGCATGATCGACGCGATCCTCGTCGCCTCTCCGAAAGAGCGCAAGGAGTTCTTCGACGAAGCCGCCGGGGTCAAGCAGTATCAGCTGAAGCGCGAAGCCTCCGTCCGCAAGCTCGACGCCTCGGAAGAAAATTTGAAACAGGCCGAGCTCATCCTCGCGGAGATCGAACCGCGCATGCGCTCCCTTTCGCGCCAGGTCCGCCGCTTGGAAGAGCGCGCCAATTTGGAAAAAGAATTGCAGGAACTTTCGGTCCTCTATTTCGGCACCCAATGGAAGCAGATCAGAGAAGAGATGTCGGCTATCGACGCGAAAACGAAGCTTGTTGAAGAAAGTCGCAAAGCTAAAGAAAAAGAGATTGAAGCGATCCGTGCCCAGCTCGCCGGCATGGAAACGGAAGAAACGAAGTCCGACGGACTGATCGCTCTCCAGAAGGAATACGAAAAGGAGATGGAGAAGCGCAACGGGCTGCGCGAAAAGGAGATCCAGCTCAAGAACCAGATCCGCATGGAGCAGATGAAGGCGCAGGCCGCGAATGCGCCCGCCTTGCCGATGCCGCTCCCCCGCATCGTCGAAGAGGTCTCCGCGATTTCCGAGCGCCACGACGAGCTGGTTACATCGATCTTGAACGCGGAAACGCTCGAACAGGCGCAGCAAGCCGCGCACGAACTTGAAAAGCTCGGCAAGCAGATCAATGAATTGCTTTCGGAATTGAAGGAGCCCGGCCACAAGGGCAAGGAGGAAAAGAAGGAACCAGTCGTCCCGCCCGCGATGCAAAAGGAGCTTGAAGAGACGCTTGTCGCCATCGCCTCGATGGGCAAAGCGCTGACGGATCTGCAAACCCAAATGCAGCAGTGGGGCCAGGAAGAAGCCAAGAAACGCGGCGCATTCTTTGAAATTCAGCGAAAAATGCAGTCGTTCCAAAGCGAGCTCTTCGAACTCGACCGGCACCTTTCCGATCACCGTGTCGAGCGCGCGAGGATCGAAACGCGCCGCGAAACGATCGAACGGGAAGCGAAGGAGATGATGGGCGACGGCGCAATGGACGCGCTCGCTGCCGAGCCGAAAGAGAAAGTCGACGCGCTCACCCTCTCCCCCCGCCTCCACCAGCTGCGCACGCAAGTGGCCGCGATCGGCTCAATCGACCAAGCGGTCGTCGACGAATACAAGGAGATCAAGGAACGCTTCGACTTCCTCTCCGGCCAGGTCGAGGACCTGCACAAAACGAAAGCCTCGCTCATTCTCATGATCGAAGAGCTCGACGTGCTCATCAAAAAGCAGTCGGACGCTTCCTTCCGCCGCATCAACCAGCACTTCGGAGAATTCTTCAAGCAGCTTTTCGATGGAGGTACCGCCTCGCTCGAAAAGATCGAGCGTGAAGAGGAAGAAGACGAAGTCGCCGAAGCGGAAAAGGCCGCCGCGAATGAAGCAGCCGGGGTCGAGGAAGAAGAGAAGAAGGAGGTCTCCTCGACACCCAAAGAATCCTGGCTCGGTCTCGAGATCTACGCAAACCCGCCGGGCAAGCGCGTGAAGTCGATCCACTCGCTCTCGGGCGGCGAGCGCGCCATGACGTCGATCGCTCTCATCTGCGCCATCATGACGACCAACCCCTCCCCCTTTGTCGTCCTCGACGAGGTCGACGCCGCTCTCGACGAATCCAATGCCTCGCGCTTCGCTGCGATCATCGACGAGCTCTCGCACAAAACGCAGTTCCTCGTGATCACGCACAACCGCTACACGATGCAGAAATCGCAGGTGCTCTACGGCGTGACGATGGGCGAGGATTCGACCTCGAGCGTCCTTTCGCTGCAACTCGAAGACGCGGAGCGCATCAGAGGGCAAAAGACCGTTACGGTGTAAAAAGAAAAGGACGACCCCGAAAGGGTCGTCTTGCGTTCATGCCGGGGACTCCGCCGAGGAGCGTTCCCGTCCCTGAGCTTCTCGCCGGGCGGCGACATGCTGCGCCAGGTAGGTATGCGCGTTGCCGGCCATGCGCATGTCGAACGTCTCGTTGTAGATGCGCGGCGAATCAGGACCGGACGTCTCTGGATCCACCTCCTGACGAAGACCGCAGTGGCCGCAAACGCGAGCGAACAGGCAAGGGCCCGTCCGGATGCTCGATCGGTCCAGGCTGAGGTATTTATCCATCACATACAGGTCGAACAGCCGATGGCGGCAGCCCGTGCACTGAGTGTCGCGGACGCGAGCGAAGATCCTCTGGCCTTCGGCGAACACCCCAGCCATCCCATAGCGCACCTTGTCCGGGAACTCCTCGCCGACCCAGCGGAAGCCAGCGGCGATGCACAGGTCGTAGAACTGGCGGTCGGGATCGTCCGCGGAAATCTCTGGAGCCGCCGGGACCATGCGGGGAAATTCGGCCAGTCGGCGTCGCCGACGTACTTCTAAATAGGCGGCGAGGTAACCAGCAGCGAGCGAGAGAAAGATCGCCACCACGAACCAAAAGATCGGATTGGCCGGCATCAGAACATCTCCTGTAACAGGTTTGTGCCATGGCGATTTTTCCAGACGCGCGACATATTGTCAATACAAAAAGACGGCCTCGCGGCCGTCGTTTGTTTCTTATTGGTTCCCGCCGTTCTTCCAACCCGTGACCGCCTTCAGGATCTCGAGCGGCACCGTGAAGATCACCGTGTTCGATTGGTCGGACGAGATGTCATTGATGGAATTCAGCGTACGGAGATGCAGGGCGCCGGGCGTGTCGGAGAGAAGCTTGGCGGCCGTCGCGAGGTTCTGGGCGGCGGCGACTTCGCCTTCCGAGTTGATGATGACGGCGCGGCGTTCGCGCTCGGCTTCGGCCTGCTTGGCGATCGTGCGCACCATGTCGGTCGGCAAGTTGATGTCCTTGAGCTCGACCGTGGTCACCTCGACGCCCCAGCCGCTCGTGGCGTGATCAACGATCTTTTCGATCTTTTCCGAAATAACCGTGCGCTGCGACAGAAGTTCGTCGAGCGTGACTTCGCCGACGATGTTGCGCATCGTGGTCTGCGCGAGCTGCAGGACGGCGTAGTCGACGTTCTGGATGTCGATGACGGCCTTGGCCGGATCGTTCACCTTGTAATAGATGACGGCGTTCACTTTAGCAGAGACGTTGTCCTTCGTGATCGCGTCCTGCGGCGGCACGTCCACGGCGCGCAAGCGCATGTCGACTTTCGTCATCGACTGGAAGATCGGAACCACAAGGCGCCAGCCTGGCTGGGCGATATTGGAGAACCGACCCATAGTGTAGCGGACGCCGCGCTGGTACTGATTGATCTGCTTGAGGCTCGCGAACAGGAGGAGTACAAGGATCGGGAATCCGCCGGTGAACAGGAATGCAAGAAAATTTGCAATCATAGGGAAATATTTATGTGCGGCGAGAGTAGCACGCGCATT
>CAYYII010000030.1:0-8026 GCA_964471445.1 uncultured Gammaproteobacteria bacterium | reverse complement strand
CGCATGGCTGCAGCGATCAACTCGGTCGACCAGGCGGCCACCACGATGTCCGCGGCAATGCCGATGAGGTCGGTATCATCAAATCCGGACGTATCGTGATGCGTGAGCCCGGACTTCCTGAAGGCTTCGACATAGTCCACGAAGGGCACGCTCTCGTCGCGCGGGTGCTGGCGCATCATGTAGACAGGCTCGTTGCAGCGACGCTTGGCAAGGGCGGCAGCGAAGCCGCGTACGAGCAGGACATTATCGATGCCGCCCATGAAGGCGACGAGGACTTCTCCCTTCGTGAAGCCCAGCTCCTCCCGCGCGCGAATCCGATCCTGGGTCTTTTCCGCCAGGTACTTGGCGAATGCCGGCTGTCCGGTCACGCGCACGCGGTCAGGATCCATGCGGTAGGCTCCGCAGAACGCGGCAAGAAGATCGTCACGCGAGCCAGCATCGATGCAGCAGGACGCTTCGGGCAGAGCCAATCCGCGGCTGGCAAGCGCGGCGAACAGCCGAGCCCACTGCTGGTAGTTGTCCTCGACGTACACCATCGGCGCATCCGGGAACAACTCGCGTGCGGCGACTTGAAGGTCCGTGTTCGAGCAGGAGCTCGATGTCACGAAGACGCAGGGTTTGAGATCGACAAAGCCGATCGGCGCAACGTGCCCGCCAAGGTCCCTGTACGTTCTGATCTTCCTGTCAAAGAGCTCTCTGGTCTTGCCCGCGGCAACAATGACGGGTTGAATCCCGACGCCGCGTACGCGCGCGCGGAACTGCTGCGCGATGACAGGCGACAAGCAGTTCCAATCCCCGATATCGCGGCAGAGGAAAACCATCTGCGGGGAGGGATCTACGCCGGCAACAGGAAAGTCGATGATGCGAATGCCTTCGAGAGAGGCGACGGTGTTGACCACGTTCTGCTCCTGTCGCGAAAAAGTTCTGGGGATGCGCGCTTCATGCGGACTGCCGCAACGATACGCGAAATCGGAAGTTTGTCAAGCTTCTTTTGCCAATTTCCGGCGGATCATTGCCATGATCGCGCCCAACTCTTCTGATTTGAAGATGGCCAGGACGAGAAGATACGCGGCGAAGCCGGCCAGGCTGGCACCTGCCGCTTCCAGGAACACGGAGCCGAGGCTGCGCGTGTCGATGGTCTGAAGGCCCGGCTGGAGGACCAAGGATGCCGCCCAGGCGGCCGCGATCGCTCCGAGAATATATTTGCTGACCGCACGGAAAATGCCGACCGCGCCGAGGCGCCCGAATTTCCGTCGGAGAAAAAAGAAGAGGAGTGTCACTTGAACCAGGGACGCGATCGAAAACGAGGCGGTGAGCGCCAGCACGCGTACGTCGTCGATACCGAAGAGCCCGAGCCAGAGATGCGCCGAGGCTGACCCGCCGCCTTCCGAGAGCCAAGCCTTGATCGAAAATGTCGCAGCCACGTTGGCGGTCATGGCAACAGCCGAGATCACGACGGGAATCCAGGTATTCTTCAACGCGTAAAACGCGCGGGCTAAGAGCGGAGCCAAGCCTTGCAACGCGAGGGTCAGGACCGCAAGCGCGAACGCGGCGGCGGAGAGTCGGGCGTCGTTCCAACTGAGCGTATGCGCGCCGATCAGCACCCTGACGATTTGGAGACGCAACACGAACGCCATCGTCGTGAGCGGCACGAGGAAGAAGAGAATCTGCCGCAGCGTAATCGAGAAGGTCGAACGGAAAGCTTCGCGATCGTTCCGAGCCGCCGCATCGGAAAGCGCAGGAAAAGCGGCCATGGCGAACGGAATCGCCACGACGCCGATCGGCACCGCCGCGATATTCATCGCGAGATTGAAGAGCGCGGGTGCGCCGACGCCGAAGGTCGTGCCGATCGCCGTGCCGATGAACTGGCTGAGCTGCGAGATGTCGATGCCGAAAATCCTCGGTAGGAACAACCGGCCGACTTCACGCACGCCGGGATGCTTTGTATCGAAGATGAAACGCGAGCGCCAGCCGAGCGCGGAGACCGCCGGAACTTGGACCAGGAAATGCAGGATGGCGCCCAAGATCGCGCCGTAGGCCACGCCGACGACGCCGAAGGGTTTCGATAGCACTACGATGCCGAAGATGATCGAAGCGTTATAGAGAAGCGGGGCCAAGGCCGCCGCGAGAAATCTTTTATGCGCGTTCAAGATGCTCGTCAACACGGCCGAGAGGCCGAAGATGAACGGTGAGAGCATCATGACGCGCGTCAGCATAATCGTGAGCTGGAGCTTTTCTCCCGTGAAGCCGGGCGCGATTACCGGCACGAGCCTCGATGCACCGATCGAAAGCGCGAGGCAAAGCACGCCCATGACGATGCCGACGATCGTCAAGATGCTGTTGGTCATCCGCCAGGCGTCTTCCCGTTTGTCCTTGGCGATGTATTCGGCGAAGACGGGAATGAAGGCCGCCGAGAGCGTGCCGAGGATGAGCAGGGCAAAAAGGAAATTCGGGATTTGGAACGAGGCGTAATAGGCGTCGAGTGCGTCGCCTACGCCGAAACGGGAGACGAGCAGGCGATCGCGGAAGAGGCCGAGCACGCGCGACAAAACCGAGCTGACGGCGATCAAAAACGCGCCGCCGGCGATGGTTTTGGATTCGAGGTTGAGACGCTTGAAAAACACGGAAGAAGATCCCGGCTCCCGCCGGAATGCAAAATTACATTTTCAGCAGGCCTGCGGTTTCGCGCGCGATCATCCCCTCCTCGTCCGTTGACACGACGCACGCCTTCAGCTTGAACGGCTTCAACCATTTCATGATCATCGCACGGATTTTTTCGGAGCGTTCCCCCACACCAGCGGTGAAGACGACCGCGTCGCAGCCACCCATGACCGTCATGAACTGGCCGACATAGCGCACGACGTCGTAGGCGAACATTTCGAGTGCCAGTTTCGAACGGCGGTCGCCTTTGGCGGCTTTGGCCAAGACGTCGCGCATGTCCATCGACCCCGCGATGCCGAGCATCCCGGATTTCTTGTTCATCAGGTCGTCGACCTGGTCCGGCGTCATCTTGCGCTCGCGGATCAGCCAGAGCGGGATCTCCGGATCGATATCGCCGCAGCGCGTCGACATGGTCAGACCCTCGAGCGGCGTGAAGCCCATGCTCGTATCGACCGCTTTGCCGTTCTTGACGGCCGTGACGGAAGCGCCGCTGCCGAGGTGGCAGGTGACGAGCTTCAGTTTGGAAAGAGGCTTCTTCAGCTTCTTGGCGGCTTCAGCGGCCACGTAGGCGTGCGAGATGCCATGGAAGCCGTATTTGCGGACGCCGTATTTTTCATACAGCTCATACGGCAAGGCGTACATGTAGGCATAGGCCGGCAGGTCGCGGTAAAAGGCCGTGTCAAAAACGGCCACGTTCGGCACGCCGGGCAGAAGCTTCATCGCCGCTTCGATGCCGAGCACGTTCGGCGGATTGTGCAGCGGCGCGAGTGCATAGAGGTCTTTCAATTTCGCGACGACACGCGCATCGATCCTTGTCGGCTGCGCGAAGGCCGCGCCACCATGGACAACGCGGTGTCCGACCGCTTTGATCTCTTCCGTTTTAAAACCTTTGTTCATGAGATCCGTGAACGCCGAGGAAAGCGCGGCGGCATAATCGCCGTTCACGCGCTCGACCGTTCCTGCCGCCAGCGGTCTCAGCTTCCGATCCAGCAGCTTGTATTTTAGCGAGGAGGACCCGCAATTGATGACGAGAATCATGCGCGCTTAGGATACACCTCGACGATCGTTCCCGTCATCCCCTGTCGCGAAAGCGACGCCGCGTTGGCCTCGTCGGTGTCGAGATGGATATTCATGCGAAAGCTCGGGTGCACGCGGACCGCGACGTCATGCACGGTGATCGGCGTCTCTCCCGGCACGCGGACGGAAATCGCGTCCCCGTGCTTCAACCCAAGCTCGGCCGCTTCCTTGTCGGAGACATGCAGGTGCCGCGCGTCATTAATGACGCCTTCGGTCAGATTGACAGAACCTTTCGGCCCGATCAGCTCGCAGACACCCGTGCCGGCCAAATCGCCGGAAACGCGCAGCGGCGTCTCGATACCAAGCTTGAAGCCGTCGGAAAATGCGAGTTCCACCTGCGTCTGCGCGCGGCAGGGACCGAGCACGCGCACTTCGGCTTGATCCTTGGATCCCTTCACGATCACTTTTTCTTCATAGGCATACTGTCCGGTCTGCGAAAGTTCTTTCAGCCGGGTCATCTGATAGCCCGCGCCAAAGAGGACGTCCTGATGCTCTTGAGAAAGATGGACGTGGCGGGCGGAATACTCGACGCGCACGTCGCGGCCGGAAGCGGGGTGTTCAGCGGGGTTCGTCATAGTGCTTCACGATCGGAGTTTCATCATAGCGGAGGAAGGCGCGCAGGAGATGCGCGATCCACGTTTTGTCTTTCGTCTTGCCGAATTTCTTCAAGCGCGATTTTGGGGCACGGAACGTCGTGACGGCCCACTCGATCACTTTGGCGTTCATGCGCACGACCCAGCCCAGGAAGCCGGTCTTCCACATCGGGTTCGAAAGGCGCTTGTTGGTGATCTTGATGGCATTATCGGGACAGACGCGCTCGCAGGTTTCGCAGCCGATGCATTTGTCGAGATCGATATAGATGCCGGGCTCACCAAGCATGCCGAGATCTTTCTGGTGCCAAGAGATCGCGTTGACGGGACATTTCATGACGCAGATGCCGCAGGATTTGCAAAGCCCGAGGAACCGCGTTGCGCGGATCTTGGAGTTCTCCTCGGTCTTTGGCCGGAAGCGTTCAAGCTCCGCGGGCGTGTCGCGATCCATATCAAGCGAGCGCATAACCTCTGTCGAACGCTTTACGATTCAGTTCTTTGAGCGACGGGTCCTTGGCGTACTTAGAGGCGAAAACGTGGTCAAGCGCGGCTTCGAACTTATCCTTGTCGAGCCCCGGGATCAGCTTCACCATCGCGCCCATGATGATCATGTTAAAGACGCGCGGCTTCTTGAATTCCTCCTTGGCGATCCTACCCGCATCGATCTCGCGCGGATGCCAGCGGACGATCTTCGAAAGATCGTTGACGAGATAGCTGTTGACGATCACGTTCGTGTTGTCTTTAAGGAACGGGTAGATGCGATCGACGGCGCGCTGCGACAGCACGACCCACAGATCCGCCTTCTCGAATTTCGGATAGCTTGGCACGACGTCGCCGATCTGCGCGTAGGCTTCGGTCACGCCGCCGCGCTTCTCCGTCGAGAAGTACGGCACGTAGACAGCCTTTCTGCCCTGCTCGAAAGCGGCGGTCGCGATAATTTTCGCGATCGATTGCACGCCCTGCCCCCCTTCGCCGCAGATGACGATTTTGTAAGGCTCCATATTAAAATCGTCCGAGCGTATACGCCTTCGCCATCTTGTTCTCGAGGATGTCGAACGTGGCGTGCGGATCTTCGATCGTCCCCCAGTTGAGCGTACAGGGCGACAAGACTTCCAGAAACGCGAAGCCTTTGTCCTCTTTCACGAACGCAAGCGCCTCTTTCATGTAGGTGCGAAGCTCGAGCTGGCGCGTCGTGATGCCGCGCGCGACCCAAGCGGTCGGATTGAGGTGGCGGATCAGATCGGGTCCTTTGACGTAATGCGTATCAGCGCCGTAGGGCGTCGTGGCAGTTTTGGTGCCGGGCAAGGTGGTCGGAGCTTCCTGGCCGCCGGTCATGGCGTAGACTGCGTTGTTCACCACGATCGTGAACACATTCTCGTTGCGGATTGCGGCGTTCAAGAGCGAGCCCATGCCGATGGCGTAGGCGCCGCCGTCACCGACATACGCCACAGGGATCGCCTGCGGGTTGCCGCGCTTCACACCGACCATGACAGGCACCGTACGGCCATGATGCGTCTCGATCGTGTCGATATTGAAAAAATCGAAAGCGAGAAGCGAACAGCCGATATCGACGCCGAAAGCTACTCGGCGCTGAAGATGCAATTCATCGACGGCGAATCCGAAGGCCTTCAAGACCTCCGGATGGCCGCAACCGGGGCAGAATAAGTGCGGCTTTGATTCGAGACGCACGCACTTCGGATAGGGAAGCTGAGCAATGGAAGGAGCCTTCATACTTCCGGAAGGTTCGTGATGAGGCGCATGATCTCTTCGACGCTGATGCCGATCGAGGGACGGTGATACTCGATCATCGGCGCATCGGTCGCGCCGTAGAGCGCCTCTTTGACGAGGCGCGAAAGCTGCGCGATCGCCGACTCTGGCACGATGATGCGTTTTGCGCCCTTCGCCGCCGCGCGGATCGCCTTCACGGGAAATGGGCGCAGCGTGATCGGTCGGAACAGACGCGCCTTGCCGCCCGTCTGATCAATCGCCTGCTTGGAAGCCGCGCCGACAATGCCGAACGCCACGATCAACACCTCGGCATTCGGATCGCCGTACGTCTCATGCTCTTCAATCTCGGATGCGACTTTGTCCCAGGCGTCCCTGATCTCAAGATTGACCTGCAGCGTTTCCTCTTCGAGATTCAAACAATTCCGATAACAAGAATATTCCACGCCATCCTGGTTGCGGATATGCACTTCAGGCGACGGCACGACCTGATCGATCGGGCGATCGCGTTTTTCTTCGAGAAGATAGCGCTCCGTCGGGACCAGCTCGATGCCGCGCGCGTGCGGGTCGTAGATCTCGACCTCGCCCATCATCTTGGCTTGATAGCCGTCAGCCAATACGAACGTCGGGAAACGATATTTCCATGCTGTATTAAAAGCTTTAATGCCGTAGTCGTAGAGCTCTTGCAAATTCGACGGCGCGTAGACGATCCGATAGCCGTTGCCGTTCCCGCCAAAGGCCGTCAGGAAGACTTCCGATTGGGAATAGATGACGGTCGAGGTCGACGGGCCGCCGCGCTGGTTGATGTAGGCGACGACCGGCAGGCGCATCGCTTCGCACATCGAGAAGGCGTCCTGCATCAGGACATTGCCGGGACCGGCCGTGGCGGTGAACGATTTCTGTCCGGAAAGCACCGAGCCGAGCAGCATGAACGACGCGCCGATCTCGTCTTCCGCTTGCAAGAAGACCAAGCCGTCCTTCTTACCTTGTTCCGACCCGGCTTCTTTCGCCCACCACAGCAAAATCTCCGATCCTGGAGTGATCGGATAACCATACATCCCCGTCGCCCCGGCGGCGCGCGCCGCGAGCGCGAGGATCTCGTTGCCCATCAAAAAGCGCTTTTCAGTCACGCTTACATTCTAGCGCTCTCACCAACTTTTAAGGGTGTGGATGAATATTGTCTGGTTTGGCCGAGCTTGGATGACCGAGCCAACCTGTTCCTAAAGTTGCAACAAGACTCCCGAGAAAAAATGGCGCCCAGCTGACCACGCTAAAAAGAAGACAAAAACGCATGGGGGCCAGCGGATCACTGATCGCTTCGAGAATGGTTTGTTTGACGTCATGTGCGAGAGAAGCCAGCAATGACAATATCGCCAGAGGGATAAAAAATCCCAGGCAGTACGGTAAGACATTCAAACCGCCGAGCCAAGCCTTCCGACCCAACGGTCTGAACGAAAGAGCGGACGTCCAGATTTGAGTCAACACGATCACTCCAACGACTCCATAAGAAAAACCGAGATACCAAAGCGGAAAAACTGGGTGACGATTCCCGTGATAGACGACGATCGTGATCGCCGTGTAGATAAGGCCGAGCGGAAATACCGTCAACAAAAACACATTTCCTGCTCTTGCCAAAGCGGAACGGACGATCGAGTGCATTCCTTGTATTGAAGCACCGAATGCGATCATAGATCCAACGCCCACGGACTTTTCTTCGGCGCGTAGAGCCAGAACAGATCATCGCCCTCAATTGCGATTTCAATCTTCTCGAGTTCCGAGCCTTCCGGAGCTCCTCCGGCGTCAGGCACGGCCAGGCCCGTCTTGCAGTCGAATTGGCCGCCGTGCCAGTCGCATTCGAGCACTTCGCCGGTGCAGCGCAGCTTGCCGCCCATGTGGGTGCAGAAGTTCACGTAGCCGCGCAGGGCGTCTCCGGTATTCACGACGATCAGGTCCTTGCCCATTGCGCGATAGCT
>CAYYII010000029.1:0-8028 GCA_964471445.1 uncultured Gammaproteobacteria bacterium | reverse complement strand
CACGTAGCCGCCGTTCGTACAGATCTCTCCAGGCTCGATGAGCTCGTGCTCGCCGACGATCACGAGGATCGCGGCGCGCGGCGGCGTTGCCGGAGCCGAAGGCTTGGGGGCCTTCGGCGGACGGCGCGTACGAGGCTTCCGCGGGGGCGGAGCGCCGGTACGAACCTGCTCACGAAATGCATCATAGGGTACGTCCGCAAAACGCGGGCAGTACTTCTGGATGTGCGTGTACGCCTTCGCGGCGTCCTGCTCGCACGTTGCGAGCGCGGTGCGGGTTTCACCCAGGGTGGCGGTACAGGTCTGCACCTGCACCTCGCAGGTTTGCGAGAGATCCACCGGCGGCCCCGGCTCGGCCGAAGCCTGACGGGAACCGAGCGCGATGAACACGCAGCAGACGAGAACCTTGACGATGTCCTTCATGACGAACTCCTCTGGATGGTGTCCACCCGTTGTGGATTGAGGTAGAAACGCGTTGTCAGTGATCGATGACCGCAGCACACTCGTTTCCGCCGAAGCGGAAAGGAAGCAGCGCTGGAATCACCCGACGGATTCCGGAAGACAAGGAGGAGGTGTCTCCCGGCGTCGCATCGGGCGATTTCAAAGCTTCTTGGACACGGTCTGTCCACTCCAATGGACTTGGTAGTGAACCACAGATTTAGCCTTTTGTCAAGACCGTTCGACGGAATCCCCTCTTTCCAGCTTAAATATCAAAAAATCGGCCATTTTCAGCCGATTTCCTTTCTTTTAGAGGGGTGGTGTGCCGCTGAATCGGAACCGTCGGTGCCGCCGGGCCTCCCCCGCCACCAAGTACAGGGAACTGAGGAGGACGCCGATCACGGCACCCAGGAAGGCGTTTAGAGGCACGTTGGGGCGCACCGGGAAACGGGATTGGAGCGGAGTGTCGACGAGTTGGATCGCGAGGTCGTGGCCGCCGATATACTGATTGCCTTCGGTCGTGAGGACGTAGGCGATGGCACGCGCGATCTCCGAGGCTTGCTCCTTGTTCTTATGGTAGACCGAGATCTGGAGGAAACCGGTTTGGTGCGTCACCAAGGTCGAGACCATGTCCGACCATTGCTTGCGGCGTTTGGTTTCGTTGGCGTCGAAATAGCTCTTGTCGATTTTGAATCCCGCGCCCGTGACCTTGTCGAAGAAGACCGACGTGTAGATGATCTGGCTCAAGTTGTCGGCGATGCTTTCAGCCGAACGGATGGCGGTGTAGGGATCGAGGCTCTGGCTCGCGCGCTGGATGATGAGCAGGCGCATCGTCGAAGAATACTCGAGCGGGCGCACGAAACTCAGCGCCGCGGCGAGCACCATCATCACGACGGCGGAGACGGAAACCGTCTTCCAGTGCCGTTCAAGCAATTGCGTGATGTCCAACGTCATATCTCTTTCTCCAGTCTACCTCTTTTCCCTGTCCAGCGTCACGTCGACGGAACGCTCGGCTCCGTCCTTGAGCACGTCGAAGCGGATCTTGCTTCCCGCTTCCAAGCTCGCGATCACTTCTCCGAGATCGCGCCCGCCGGAAAGATCGATCCCGTCGACGCGCAGAAGAATGTCCCCTTCTTGCAGTCCGGCCTGGTCGGCGGCCGAGCCGGATCGAACGGCCGACACACCGAGGGTGCGCGAACCGGTCAGACGCGTACCTTTCACGCCGCCAAAACCGCTTTCGTTGAAGGCGGTTTCTTCAAGGGGTAGGTACTGGACGCCGAGCTGCGCGCGCGCCGGAACTTGGCCGCGAAACACCTGCGCCAGCACGGGACGAATCAGGTGCATGGGAATGAAAACGCCAGCACCGGTTTTTTCAGGCAGCAGAATGCCGGCGAGATCTCCGTCGGCCGACAAGACGGCTCCGCCCGTCGCGCGAGCTCCCCAGGAGCGGTCAAGGCGGAATGCCCGGACGAAGAGGTCGGCATTCCGGAGGCTCGGGGCCTGCGCGCGACGATTGATCGGCGTCGTGCCTGCGAACGCCGCCGCCGCGAACAATCCGCTTTCATCGTAGGCGTAGAGCGGCGCGCCGGAGCGCATCGTTTCAGTATCTTCAAAACCGCTGACTGGCAGCGCCGACGCGTCGACCTTCAGGAAAACGACGCCGGTGCGCGGATCGGCGATTTGCATTTTCGGTTCCAACAACCGGCCGCCGATTGCAACCGAAACCGGCGCGTTCACGGCCGAGGCCGAGGTCGCCAGCCAGCCGTCCGACGTGACGACGGCAGCGAATCCGACGGCTTCCGAAACGTCGCGCGTCCGCTGCGAAAGTTCGGCGCCGGCGGCGCGGCGCGGATAGAGCGGCACGTCGATGCGGTGCAGACGGTCGGCCAATTCGGTCTGCGAGAGCAGCGCATTTGAAGACGCCGGAAGGCGGCCGATTTGCAGCGGCTCGTTCGTCGCCGACAAGGCCGCGAAATACGATTCGACCATCAAGGCGCCGGCGATGCCCGCGGCCAGGCCGAGGACGACTGGGACAAACATCGTGCGCACGATTTCGCTGACGGAAACTTTTTTCGTGGAAAACATATTACACCCAGCGGGCGGTCAAGAGGACTAAGGCCAGCGCGACGCCGGCATAGATCGCGTACTTGCGAATCAACCGGCCCGGGATCGCGTCCGTCGCGCCGATCGGCAGGAGGTTGGCAGCGAGATAATACGAGATGCCGACGAGGGCGCCCCCGACGAACATCGACGTCGGCAAGTTGAGCGCTACGAGATACGTCTCGACGACGACAAGCGCCGTGAGCAGGATGCGCGACCGCGGTCGCACGCAGCGCTCCGTGCAGGCGACGAACAGATGCCAGCTCCAGGCGAGCGCGATCAGGATCATCGGCGGAATCGTCCACCAGGTCTGGACCGGCAAAAAAGCCGGCACGCCAACAGCAACGGAGGCGACGAGAAAGAGCGAGCCGATGTTCACCATCCTGGCGAATTCCGAGATCGAAAGACGCTCCTCCAGATCATGGGCGGCGTCCTCGCGGCGCACGTGTTCCAAGAAGAGATAGAGAACGAGGCCGAAGACAGCGATGAACATGTGCCGGTTGGCGACGAGGTCGAGGAACAAGAGCGAAGCGATCGTCGAAACCGCGATCATCAGCACCGCGGGGACGGCCACGGGGGTGAGCCGGCTCTTCAGCTTGCCGTGCACGAGCGCGAAGAAAACCGTCAGGATCCAGGTCGTCGTGACCAGGCTCCACCACAGGAAATCCTGAGGGCGGTCGATCGAGACTTCGCTGAGCGCAATGAAACCGCCTCCGCCGAGAAACGGAAGAAGCGCGGAGAGTTTGGCGATCGGTTCAAGAAGGGCGCGCATGGATGTGAGCTCGTTGGTGGTGTCGCGTGCGAGCCTTGGGAAAAAAGCGGGCTGACATGGCTCAGCGGTTCGATTTCAAAAAACGGAACGCGTCGTTCACGATGATGCCGAGCATCATAGCGACGGGAATCGCGAGAAGCGCCCCGACCAAGCCGGCGACCTTCACGCCGATCAGCATCGCGAAAATGCTGACGATCGGATGCAGGCCAGTAACTTTCTGCATGACCTTCGGCACGAGGATATGATTCTCCGCCTGCTGGATCACGATGCACATGATCGCGACCAAGAGGCCTTTGAACGGCGAGTCGGTCAGAGCGATCAGAATGGCGGGAACAGCCGAGAAGATCGGTCCGACGTACGGGATCGATTCCGCTACGCCGGCCGTGAGCGCGAGCACCAGGGCGTACTTCACGCCGAGGATCTTGAGCATGGCGTAAAACGCGACGCCGATGACAGCGGAGAGAATCAGCTGTCCGCGCACCCAGCCGCCGATGCTTTTCTCAATACGCTGAAACAGGTCGACAAGATACGGCTGATACGCGTCCGGCGCGAGCGTGCGGAACAGGCGCTTCAGCGAGTCTTCTGAGACCACGAGGTAGAAAGCGACAACGAGTACGATCACCAAGGAGGCGATGCCGGTAAGAAGCCCCGTGATCGTGGCGAAGACGCCAGCCACGGCGCCGCCGACATTGTCGGAGGCGTTCGCGGCCGCTTTCTGCAAGTCGTCGCTCAAGCCGTGCGTCGCGGCGAAATCCCGAAGCGGCCCGAAGGCTGACAAGAGCCGCGTCCAGAGCGAGCCGGAATTAGAAACGAGATCGCGTGATTCGGTCACGACGGCCGGCACGAGTCCCGTCAGGACGCCCGCGATAAGCGCGATAATGGCGGCATACAGGAGGAGCACCGCCAGACTCCGACTCATGCGCTTCGCTTGAAACCAGGAGGCGAGCGGATTGATGATCGAGGCGAGGACCAGGGAGACGAAAAACAAGGTGATGATGTCCCGGATCAGATAGAGAAAGCCGCAGGCCAGCAAAAAGGCCGCGATCTTCACGATCGTGACGGTCGAAACGGTGATAACGTACGGCTGGCGTTCCGGTTGGTTTTCCTGCATACTTCGTTGGAAATATAGCAGGAAAAGGCTACACTGACCAGACGTCGCCGTATGTCAGACATTCTCGCCTCGAACGACAAAGCCCGCTACGACTATGAACTCCTGGAAAAGCTGGAGGCGGGTTTGGTGCTCTCGGGCCAGGAAGTGAAGTCCGCCAAGACCGGCCACATGAAATTGAAAGGCGCGCACGTAGCCTTTACACGCGGCGAAGCCATGCTGCTCGGCGCACACATCGCGCGCTATCCGAAAGCCGGGCCGCTCCCGGACTACGATCCGGAACGTTCGCGGAAATTGCTCCTCCATAAGAAGGAATTGGATCGCTTGCGCGGAAAGCGCGAGGAGGAAGGATTGACGATCATCCCGATTCGTGCTTATATGAAGGGCGGCCGCATCAAGATCGAGCTCGCCGTCGCGCGCGGCAAGAAGCAGTACGAAAAGCGCGAGACGATCAAAAAACGCGACCTCGACCGCGAGGCGCGCAGCCGGATGAAGATCCAGCGATAAATCCTCGCCGCGGCTCACTCTCCAGTGGGCCGCGACGGGGATGCATAGATTCGATGGAGTTCGTTACCGATTTGCGCAGGTTGACGGCGCCCGCCCGTCAGAAATCACCGGGCAAACGACTACGTGCCAACGTTCTCGCAAAAGTGAAGACGGCGTTCGCCAACGCGTTCGCTCCGTCCTTCGCTCCGGTCTTCGCCTAAGCGCGACTGACCCATCGCCCCGACGACATCTTCTAGTCGGAATCGCGGTGTCATAAGAAGGTCCGCCGGATGTTCCGCCGAGAGGCATCCGATACGGTTGGATCCAGGCACGGATGCATGCCACTCGTCGCCTCTTTACATGCGCTCCGGTCCCGCTTGCGGGAAAACCCGAGGCGACTACGCCTGTAGTGCGAATTGTTACACAAGCCCCAGACCCGGGTGCGAATCCCGGCATCTCCACCAAAGAAAAGCATCTTACGACGTAAGGTGTTTTTCTTTTTTGAAATATCATCCGTTCGCGCGAAAAAGAAAAGAAGGGCGGCGTTGAAAACGACCCTTCCGATGTTTCATCGTGACCGCCCCGCGACTTCAAGTCGCGAGACGCGTCAGGTCCCCTTCCAGCGGCACGTAGAAGCCGCTGTCATCAGGGAACGTCACCGTGTTGTGCATGCAGGGAATGCAGCGTGGACCGGGCTTCACGCCGGTTCCCGAGCGTGCGCAGATCTCGAGTGTCTCGTTCCATGCCCGTTTCATTTCATCCATGCTGGCGGGCGGACATTTTCCGAGCGGCGTCTTCGGATCGGGCCGAAAGGGAGACAGCACGGGCATGCAACCTCGTTGGGCCAGCGCCCGCACACCTTCCAATGTGCTTTCGATCGACTCGATGGGCCCTCCGAAGACCATCAGTGATTGGACAAAACCGACGCCGAACGCGGTCACAGCAGCCTCGATGTAGGCGAGGTAGTGATCAATACCGTGAAGGCGCGCCTTGTTCGGGGTGACGCGTCGAGCGCGAACAGGGTCGAAGATCTCGACGTTGATCGAAACCATATTGACCCCGGCCGCTTTGAGCCTACGCGGATACTCCATATCCTTGCGCGCCGGCATCATGACGTCCACGGGCATCCCGGCGTTGGCCGCGATGTACGCATAGACCTCGTCGATCCAGGCCTCATCCTCGGGCTTCGGGGTCCCGCCGCTCACCAAGACATGCCGCGCGGGAGCAAGACGATCCCGCTTGGCTTTCGACACCACGCGAAGAAGTTCTTCACGATGCTTCTTGCGATAACGAAATTCATACGGGAGATTGCAGAAGGTGCATACCCAGCCGCATCCTTCGATCGGCGAGATGCGGCAACGATCGGTATGCGTCACCCCGAGGTTCGTATACGGACGGATCGTGCCGCCATCATCATACGTCTCGTGATGGTAGGCCGAAACCGGAATCACCGACACGAGGATCTCGGACCCGCCGTAGTCAATGAAGAATTGATCGCCGTCGCACTGCAATCTCGCTTTGGAATCTTGGGCGAACGCCTCGATGAAGGGGGCGTTAATCCACGTTCCATCCCGCGTATGCAGCGCGACGCCACTCGTCGAGGCGTACTCGTTGAGCGTCATCGGACCGTCGAAGAGCCTGTGCCAGGCCTCCGCGGCCCCCGGAGCGATCTTCATACCATGCGCGAGAAGGTACAGCTTCAGTTCTTGTTCAAGGGTCAGCATCCCTTCCTCCTTCAGGAAGACGCCAAGCAGGCGATCCTCACGGGAAGGTAGCACGGAGATGCAAAGAGGAACAGTCTTACAGCCGGCAACTGGTATGCTACGATTTCGGTACGACACCCTTGTCTTCATTCCCATTTCCATGAACCCCACCAAGCTCACGCGCGAACAAATCAAGAAGCTCGTCTACGGCGTTAAAAGTCTGAACCAAGAACAGCGGGCGCTGATCACGGAAACCCTCGAACACTTGACGCACAGCTCCGACGGGCACGTCTCTCCGGAAGAGTTGCGCAAGGCGCTTTCGCACCTTCGCGCCGAGTACAAGATTTCCGAGTTCGACGCGAAAGCGATCACGAGCGCCGTCTTCGCGTCCTGATCCGATACTGGCCGCAAGGCATCGTTTTTTCTCACATACAAAAGACCCGCCACGTGGGCGGGTCTTTTTCCGGACCGAGCGCGGTTTAGACGCGGCGGACGCCGGTGGCGCGAGGGCCCTTTTCGGACTGCTCGACTTCGAAAGTGACGGCGTCATTTTCGTTAAGAGTGTCGAAAGTGACGTCGACGAGCTGTTCGGAGTGGAAGAAGACATCCTTGGAGCCGTCTTCCGGCGTGATGAAACCGAAACCCTTATCGGTCAGGCGCTTAATCTTGCCGTTCATGTGCGTGGTGCAGAAGAATAATTGCAGTGCCGCTTTGGCGGAAATATGATGGTTTCCGCACAGACGTCGTTTGCAGAAGGCATACTACCATGCCTACCCACTTTTGTAAAGTCCCCTCCTTGTTTGCCTTTCTTTTCCTGAATGGAACGGCCCCAGTCTTTTTTCGGGACCAATGCTACAATGGATGCACAATGTTATTCTCTGGATTCCAAAAAAACGACCTCAAGCTCTTTCGCAGCCTCAAAACACCGGCGCACGTTCAGGATTTTCTGAATGACATCCCGATCAACCGGGAGCCGGAAGGCGACACGGTGCTCTCCCCTCTCCGCGTGTTGCGCGAACAGCGGGCGCATTGCATAGAAGGCGCGATGCTCGCTGCCGCGATTTTCCGCTACCACGGCGAACGGCCACTGATCGTCGACATGGAAGCCTGCGCATCCGATCAGGATCATGTCATCGCCGTTTTTAAGCGCGCCGGCTGCTGGGGGGCAATTTCAAAAACGAACCATCCGGTCTTACGCTATCGTGAACCGATCTATCGAACGATCCGCGAGTTGGTCATGTCGTACTTCCATGAGTACACGCCGGTCGGCGGCGAGAAGAAAACACTGCGCGCGTACTCGCGGCCCGTCGATCTCGCGAGGTTCGATGCTATTGGCTGGATGACGCGCGAGGACGACGTCTGGGAGGTGCCCTACCATCTTTGCGAGGTCAAACATGTTCCGATCCTCACCCGGTCGCAGATCG
>CAYYII010000028.1:0-8341 GCA_964471445.1 uncultured Gammaproteobacteria bacterium | reverse complement strand
CGGCGTCTCGACCGTCGCGTAGCCGTACATGATGCCTTGGTCCCCCGCTCCGCCGACGTCGACGCCCTGGGCGATATCGCCGGACTGGAGCTCGATGTTCACGAACACTTCAAGCTCATCATCATAGCCAATCTGCTTGTACACATGCTTGGCCATCCCTTCGATGTCGATTTCTCCTTGGGACGTGACTTCGCCGCCGACCATCAGCATGCCGTGCGAACCGAAGACCTCAAGCGCGACCCGGCTGCGAGGATCGCGGCGCAGGTATTCGTCAAGCAGCGCATCAGCGATTTGATCGCAGACTTTATCGGGATGGCCTTCGGTAACGGATTCGGCTGTTTTCATGGGGAAATGCCGTCCAACCTTAGTCTTACAAGGTGTGAATGTCAACAACGCTTTTCCCCAAGGGCGTGTATACTGTTCGCGTATGAAACGCTCGACGTTTTCGCTGCTTGTGACCGCCGCGATCCTGGTGATCGGCGGCGCGGCTCTCTGGTTCCTGCTGATCGCTCCCCGGCTTGGCTCTTTCCCCTTCGGGACCAAACGCGGGCCGGAAGCCTCAATGACCCCTGCTAGCGAGACACAAGAGGGGGCGAGGAACAGCGCATTGAATCTCTACCTCACCGCGCCAAGCGAGCTGCCGGACGGAGCGTCGCGCGCCGACCTCACGATCCTCAAAGCCACGCTGACGGATGCAGTTGGCACGTCCGTCACCTTCTTCAAAGGGGCACAACGCGTGACGCTCCAAGCTGACGTGGTCCAGAAAACCTTGAGCGAACGAATCCCGGACGGACAGTGGACGAGACTGACGCTTGATATTTCCCCGGCCGCCGAACTGGCGTACGCGAACGGCAAGGTAAAAGCCGCGCTGATCGGAAAGACGCAGGCGATCTTCGTTCTCAACGCCGATGTCGCGGTGAGTCGAAGCCTGGCGATCTTCGGCGCCGTGCCGATCGAACGTGGCGCGATCAGTGCCGACAAAGCGCTTATCATGAACCTCAGCGCGGATCCCCGCACGGCGGATACCTATGTCTTCGGCGGATTCCTGCTCGACCCGCGCGGGCGTGGGGATATCTTCACGATCAAGAGCCCGACGCTTTTTTCCGTCATCAAAGAAGATCTCGGTTTCGATCTCTCCGTCGTGAAGCCGGGCTCTTCCGGTTTTCAGCCGGCCGAAAGTCCGCCGAAGCCGTAACCGCCCAAAAAGAAAAACCCCGTCCACTTGTGGACGGGGTGCATCATCACGCGATCAGTGGATGAGTTCGGAACCTTCCTCATCTCGCTTTCGCGACACCACGTGATAATCGCCGTTCGGGAACAACTGGATCACGAGGCTGCTTCGACTGCCGGGGCTGTACCCGGCCTGCTCGGCGTACGTCCCCGTGTACATGAGGTACGACGGACAGATGACCAGATACTCCTTGAGGTGCTCGACCCAGAATTCCGGATTGCCATCCGCATCGTACACGCGGCGGCGCACGCTCCGCACTGCCTTGTTGACGAGCTCGTCATGGACGTGACCCATGATGAAGAAATGCCGGAAATCGTTGTAGTTGCGATCCCTGCCGACGGCATTGATCTTGCCGCCGGCCGTATTCGAGGCGCCCGTGCCGTGCTTGATGAAGAACGTCCAGCGATAGCCCTGCCAAACGACTTCCATGTTGCTCGGTCCGTTGAAGTACGGGATGCCGCCGAGCTTGTCGCAGACAACCTCGAGCGGATTGAGTCCCGAACCGTTGCGCTCCGGACGCGAATCGTGATTGCCCGTACGGGCGACGAGGATCTTGTGCGCGATGCGGCGGTAGACATGTTCCGTCTGCTCGCGCTGCGCCCTGGGAGTCGCGTCCTGTTCCGCCCATGCGGCGCCGCCGGCGCTGTCGCCGAGGGACATCTCCATGTTGTCGCCGTTCAGGAAAGCGAAGCGGTTGGGACGCCGCTCGACTTCCTTCACGTCCCTCATGAAGGTACCCTTGTCGCATTCCTTGTGTCCCCAGTGGACGTCCGAGAACGGAAACAGCTCGATGTACTTCGCGGGCCGCCCGTTCTCGTCGAGCACATCATCAGGAATGAACACCCGATGATACGCTTCCTTCTTTGATCGCACGAAGCGAAACGCGCGTGGCTGGACCTTCATCGGTTCCGGTTCCGGCGCCAGGACCTGCCAGTACGTCACGC
The DNA here is from genome assembly GCA_964471445.1 of uncultured Gammaproteobacteria bacterium. Classification (GTDB taxonomy): domain Bacteria; phylum Patescibacteriota; class Patescibacteriia; order SG8-24; family DYFX01; genus DYFX01. The sequence continues at coordinate 6,166 of CAYYII010000028.1, read as the reverse complement.
CGATATGATTCTTCCAGCTCACGAGCTGAAAGCCTTCCGGCATCCGCGGCTTGTCCTTGAGCAGCGCCTCGATCTTGTCGACCGACACGCGCAGCTCATGAGCGATCTCGTCGGCACGCCGCCCTCGCGAAGGAAGGCGGGCCAGGTTCGCGATCAGGTTGTGTTTGTTCTTCACGTGAACCTCCTAGCTTCCTGCGTGGTGGCCGTTTTTGGAATCGATCCAACATCCGACCGTGCCCATGGCGGGAGATGGATAACCCTTCTTCTCGCCCTCGGATCCGCGGTGGACCCTGAAGCCCGGGCAGATGATGCCGTAGGCCGTATGTTCCTTGACCGTTTGCCCGATCGGATCGATCCGCCGCACGGTGTACCCCTTGGTCGTGCCGTGCTGGAGATGGCCCAGGATCGTGAAGTGCGGAAAGTTGTTGTCCGTCACGACGTCCTGGATCGCGTTGACCTTGGAGCCGGCCTTGCGGGCCTGCGAACGGCCGTGTAGCGCGTAGAATTCGATCGGCTTCTGCGGGAACTTCCAGTAGACGTCCGCGCGGACCGGGCGTTCCGTGTGATGGATGCGAAGTTCTTCGCAGATGTTCGCCAAAGGCTCGACGCCGTCGATCTTGCGCATGCGCTTTTCGAGAGGACCGGACTGCGCCCAGAGGATCTTGTGGGCCACCGGCGCGAGAAGCTCCGTGAGTTCTTCGCGCTTCTGGACCGCGCTCTCCTTGTCGTAGTCGCTGCCGCCGATGATGTCGCCGTTCAGGAAGGCGAACACGTACGGCTTCGAAGCGATGTACTGCAGGTACTCGACGAAGCGGCCGCGATCGCAGCCGTGATCCCCGTACCAGACCGTATCGATTGGCAGGATGCGCAGCTGGTTGTCTTGGGGCGAGTCGGCGAAATCCAGGTTCTGCGGGAAGATCACCGACAGGTAGTCGGGATCATCCTTCGAATGCAGGACCTTGAAGACGCGCTTTCCCGGCTTGATCGTCCGCTTGCCGGGGATCTGCTCCAGGTAGTACGTCTTCTCTCGGTACTCATTGCGCCCCTCCTTCATGCGATAGCCGTCCGGCGGCGTCTTGAGAAGCGCGGCGAGCAGGGCCATTCCCTTGTCGCCGAACTTCTTCGAGACTTCCTTCTCCGTGCGGGCGCGCATCAGGAAGACGATGAGCTGCTGACGCAACTCGTTCTCCGAAACCGGACCGGGCGGCATGCCCTGGATGCGGGGCCACGGCGGCACCGCCATATCGCTGGCGATGGACGTAACGTGGTCCCAGCTGGGAAGCTGGAAACCCAGCTTCTCGGCTTCCGCTTCGATCGCGGCGAGCAGCGCGACTTTGTGCAGGCGCAGCTGTTCGCGATCCTGCATCTTCTGCGCGGCATTGAACGCCTTGCTGATCAGCGTCCGAACCGACTTTTGCTGGCGCGCGGGAGCTTGGGCTTTATAGCCGAGCGCGCTCAGCCACTCGCCAACGGCGCGGCGGCCGACGCTCTGCCTTCCGCAACGCTCGTTGATCTTCTTGCGCTCCTCGTGCGTGATCACGCGGGGCTTGTCGCCGCAGACCGCTGAAGCGGCCGCCACGACGACTGCACGCGGGGTCTTCTTGTCTGGCATGACATACCTCTCTTGGTCTGCGGACCTGTTCGAAAAGCTCCGATCATGGAGCAATCAAAAAACTCTTCAAGATGAAGAGTTCTCTGATACCAATAGGAAATTGCCTGAGCCCCGTGCAACATGTTGCGGCCGGATTATCATATGCAATCTCGTTAGGTATTCTCAGTATAGAACCTGTACCCTCGGACACAACCCCGGGTTATCCACAAAGAAAAAATGGGCTACGCGCCCATGAGTCTGAGAACTTTCTTTCGTTCGCGTTCAGGCCATTCCGAAAAGGGACGGACCGCAAGAGTCTTGTTCTTGAAACGATCGTCATCCGTCACTTCTTTTCCGACCCACTTCGGCCAGGGATGGTCTTCGAGCGCGTAGTTTTCCGTCGGCATTTCGATCTCGACGAGGATGAGCGGCGCGTTGCCTTCGCGGAACGCGTCGACTTCCCATTGCAAGCCGTCAAAACCCGCCGGGATGACGTGCCGATCCTTTACGATAAGGGCGGCGACCTTAGGAGCGACCTGGCGCAGCAGGAGTTCCCCTTGAGCGGAATCGGGTCGATAGAGTTCATGCTCCATGTTGCCGGGTCCCTTGAGCTCGACAATGTGCGCTCCACCCCTGAGGCGAATGCGGACTTGGTTCGGTGCGAGCGCGAGATAGCCTTGCTCGATGCGCGCAGCGTCGCCAAGGGCGCGCGGCAAGCGATCGACGCGCGCGAGAAACTTGCGTTCGAATTCCTTGCCAGGCGTGGCGTGAGACATAGGTGGCCTCCGGCCATAAATCTAGCACATTGACAGGACGGGTAAAGGGCGTATCGTGCATCTCGTTCCCTTTCGGGGACGAGGTCATTCGCATGCCGAACAATCCGCGCGGGCTCGAACTCACATCCCAGCACCGCAAAAGATTCCGCACGATCGTCACCCGCGAAACGCTTCCGTGGTCACTGGTCATCGCCCAAGTCGATCCGGACGGGCTGGCGCTGCTACTCATCATGCTGAACGTTCTTCACGCCCTCGGTGTGAAAGCCGCCGCTTTCCATGGCGGGACGTATGATGATCCGCAGAATCAGCACATTCGCGATCTACTGAAGCTCGGTGCATTGATCCGTCCGATGAGCGAAATGCCGTCCGATGGGCCCGTCGCCCTGCTCGATTCCTGCAAGCTGAAAGATGCCCGCTTCGAAACACCGATCGACGCGAGACGGATCAGGATCATCATCGATCACCATCAGCCCGACGACCGTCTCTTCCGCTCCTGGAGGTACGTCCAGATCGTGCATTGCGGCGCCGCCGCGACGATCGGATGGAATCTGGCGAAGGCGCTCGGCATCCGTTTGAGCCGCTGCGCTTGCACGCTCGCGGCTGTCGGCATCCACAACGATACCAACAAGTTCCGCGCGCCCGTCACCTCGACGGCGGACGTCGCGGCGTATGCCGAAGCGTTCACCTGGGGCGATCGCAAGCTGATCCAAGGGTGCCACCGCTACAGCTTGCCGAAACGGTATTTCGATCTGGTCAGCAAGACGTACGGCGGCGTCGTTCGGATCGGACCGGCCGCGGTTTCACATCCTGCCCGCCGCATGCGGCACAGTCAGAGCGGATTCATCTCACGGTACGCCGATCGCATGCTCCAGTTCGAAGACGCCACGCTCTCGATCGTCTGGTGCCTGACCGAACGCGGCTTGCGCGCCTCGATTCGAACGACGGATGAAACCTGGGACCTGAACCTGCTGATCGAAGCGATCTTCGGCAAAGGCAACGGCGGGGCCAAGCACGGTTCCGGCGGAGCATTCGTCCCGCTTGCCAAGCTTCCTCAGCTCATCAGGGGCTTCAATGACGACGAGCAATTCGATGATGAAATGATCGCCAAAATCGACCGTTTCGTCCGCCGCCGCCTCGAAGAGTATTTCAGAAAGACCCCGGCCTGACGCCGAGGTCCTTTTTTAATACTCGTCGATGTTTTTTAACAATCCTTTGCGCTCGATCGGATCGCCGTTTTCGTCATAGGAGATCGTCGGAAGATCTTCGTATGATTCCTCGATGCGGACTTCTTCGACCAGGCGCGGCGAAAGCTCTTGCAAGAATTCCGATTTCGGCTCGAAGGAAAAATCGCCGTACCCGACCGACAGCGGATACGTCAGCCACAGATCGCGCCGCGCGCGCGTCACGGCCACGTAGAACAAACGGCGCTCTTCTTCCAAGCCCGATCCCGCATCCCCTTCTACCAATGCGCGCTTGTTCGGAAACGCACCTTGCGTCATATGGATCACGAAGACAGCGTCCCATTCGAGTCCCTTGGCCTGATGGATCGTCGAGAGCACAACCTTGCCTTCGCTGCTGTCTTCTTTCGTCAGGATGCGCGCGTTTTTGCCCGCCGCGGCGATGTCGTCGCGAAGGGCGGCGTCGGCCAGGAAGGCATCCGCGTCCGGATACTGTTCGGCGAAGCCCGCGAGCTGCTCGAGATCTTCAAGCCGATCGCGATAATCGGGATACTCGTTTTCGAGATACGCCTTGTACTCCGAATCTGCGACCGTGCGGAGCAAAGCCGACGGCGAAGGGCGGGCATCCAAGACGTCGTTGAAAGTCTTCAGGAAATTTTTCCAGCCTGAAGCGGCGCGGCTCGGCAGGCCCGCAGCAAGCTCGTCGCCGACATCATCGAGTGTCGGCATCGCGCGCACGCGTTCGAACAGACGGACGGCCGTGGCCGGTCCGATCCCGACCTGGAGCGACAAGACGCGCATCCAGGCGACTTCGTCGTCCTTGTTGACCGTCAAGCGAAGGAACGACAGCGCATCCTTGATGTGCGCGCGATCGAAAAACTTCATGCCGCCGCGGTAATCGTACGGGATGCCGCGTTTCATGAGTTCAAATTCGAGCGACTGCGAATGAAAGGTGGCCCGGAAAAGCACGGCCACCTCGTGGAACGGCGTGCCTTCGTCATGCAATTCGAGAATGCGTTGGGCGATAAATTCGGCCTCTTGCGCCCCGGAGACGGCATTCACGACCGACGGCTTGGCAAAAGACGGCTTCATGCTCTTCAGCGTCTTCGGAAACTGCTCGGTATTTTTCGAAATCACGTCGTTGGCCAGCTCGAGGATTTCCGGCGTCGAACGGTAGTTGGTTTCGAGACGAAAGGTTTTCGCGTTCGGAAATAATTTCGGGAACGCCAAGATATTGCGGATGTCCGCGCCTCGGAAGGAATAGATCGACTGCGCGTCATCGCCGACCACGACCACGTTGCCGTGCGCTGTCGCGAGTCGGCAGACGATTTCGGCTTGCACGCGGTTCGTGTCTTGATACTCGTCGACCAAAATGTACCGAAACTGCTCGGCATAACGCAGGCGGGAGGCTTCGTCTTCGCGCAGCAGCTTGGCGGTCAGAAGCAGGAGGTCGTCGAAATCGACCGCGTTCGAAGCGCGCTTCTTCGCCATGTAGCGGGCGATCACGTCTTCGATGATCGTTCGGTGGTCGCGAAAAGCCGGATGCTTCGCTTCGATCACTTCCTCGATGGAGAGTCCGGCATTGAATGAGAAAGAAGCCAGGCCGAGCAGCACCGCCGGCGAAGGGAAGCGCTTCGCCTTGGTATCGACGCCGATTTCACGCACGCAGGCCTTCATGAGATCTTTGGCGTCTTCGGAATCGAGAATCGTGAAACCGTCGCGAAGGCCGACGCGACTCCCCCGTTCGCGCAGGATGCGATGGCAGACATGATGGAATGTGCCGCCCCAGAGGCGCGACGGCTCAGCGCCGATGAGAGAGGCTACGCGCTCGCGCATTTCGCGCGCCGCCTTATTGGTGAACGTGAGCAGCAAGATCTGCTCCGGCGGCACGCCTTTTTCCAAAAGATAGGCGACGCGATACACGATCGTCCGCGTCTTGCCGGATCCGGCGCCGGCCAAAACCAGGCACGGCCCGTCTCCGTTCATGACCACCGCAAGCTGTTCTTCGTTCAGCTCGGCCGCATAGTCGATGCGGAATTCGGGGGCATCGCCGTTTTTCTTCAAGACGTAGGTTTTCATGGCGACAGTCTAGCGTCCAAACGGTGAACAGGGCAAACGGAGAAAAACGGGCGGCGCGCGGCAAATGAAAAAGCCGCCCGAGAGGAGCGGCCCTGTTTCGGCGCATCAGTCGTTGTCGGAACTTCCCATCGCCATGAGCCGGAGGCCGTTGCGAACCACGAACTTCCTGGCGCCGCCGAGAGCGCCCGTAACCGCAAAGCCGAAGACGTGCCCGTGGCGTTCGAGCTGGGGTTCTACATACGGCCACGGATCCTCGGGCAGGCCGGCTTCGCGAAGGGCCGCGACGGCCGCGCGCAGCATGGCGCGCTTTGGCAGGCGATCCCTGAGAGCCTTGCGAAGCTCGCGAAGAAACGCGTCGGCATGCGTCCGAACAGCCGGGACTTCGAAGCTCGACACGTCGGCGTCGAAAGACGATCGATGGTTCCGCGCCGTCTCCAAGAGCATCGTGCGACGCTGCGTCGCATAGGCGCCCGCGCGCGCTTCGTCCTGGAGCGCATGTCGAAACAACAGCTCCAGCAGCAAGGCCGAAAGCCCTGCGTGCA